>CAYPIT010000295.1:0-1514 GCA_964410825.1 uncultured Nitrospiraceae bacterium | reverse complement strand
TTGCCGGCGATTATTTCCCCGGAAAAAGCCCCGATCATAGGCCCGATTATTATTCCTATCGGGAAGATAAAGATCAGACCCAATATCATGCCGATCGTACTTCCCCATATCCCGTACTTTGAACCTTCAAATTTTTTTGTGCCATAAATCGGGATAACATAGTCAAGGAGTAAGACAACTGCTGTTAATACAGCATAAACAATAAGAAAGGTAGAAGTGAAAGGCTGTTTTGAACTTAATTGCAGGATAACTAATCCCGCATAGCACAATGGAGGTCCGGGGATAATTGGTAATATGCATCCCACTGTGCCGGCCATTATGAGAATGCCTCCCAGTATGAGAAGAGTGATATCCATTGCCATAGTCTCTAAGTCTACAATGGGATAAAATATTTTCCAAGTGAGGGAATGCCCGGACAGATGGTTTTGTTTGATAGAATTAAGAATAATGTGAGTGAAATCGCTTCCAGGGATGTAAAAGAAATCTTTTGCCTGTACAATACCCTGTTATGTATACGCTTATAGAAGACAGCGATGACTTTATAATTATCGATAAACACCCTGATGTGAATTTCCATAAGGGGCCTGTAAGCGGCGGTATTACAGCAGTTATCAGAGAAGACCTTGGTATTAAGGAGCTATATACTGTTCACCGTCTCGATATTATCACTTCGGGATTGCTTGTCTTTGCAAAGAGCAAAGAAGTTGCAGGGGAGCTGTCTCGCCAGTTCAGAGATAGGTTGATTGAGAAATATTACATAGCCATCTCGGATAGCCGTCCCAAGAAAAAACAGGGGCTGATTAAAGGTGATATGGTCAAGGCCAGGAGGGGTGCATGGAAACTTGCCAGGACCGTGAACAACCCTGCGATTACCCAGTTTTTCAGCCAAACCATGGGGGAGGGCCTGCGCCTGTATATATTGAAACCCCATACAGGCAAGACGCATCAGATTCGTGTTGCCCTTAAGAGTGTCAGCGCACCTGTATATGGAGACCCCCTGTATCACAAAAAGGAGTATCTGGATAAAGAGCCGGATCGCGGATACTTGCACTCCTATGCATTGAGATTTACTCTGAAGGGCGATAAATATGAGTTTGTTCACAAGCCGGACAAGGGCGAGTGCTTTACAGGCAAAGCCTTTCAAGAGGCCATAAAGAAATATGAGAGACCCTGGGAACTTAACTGGCCTTCTGTGGGCGGAGAGAAAAATTGGTCTGTCCCGTTTTTATTTGTCTGCGAAAACCCGAAAATCAAGGTCTTCAAAAATAGAGTTTTTCTGTTCAATCGGTTCAAGAACAGACAGGTCAACAGTGCCGGATAAAAAGATATCCAGTAGTTTGTTGAAGTTGGCAATATGCTCTTTAGTCCTGCCTGATGAATACTCCCTTGCGGTATTTGCGGACATTAAAAAAGCCCAGTCACTGCTTTGAGCAAGCAAAAGCTCTCTGGTCATCTGGTTGAGAAGCCTTTCCTTTACGTTGTCTGTCTCATCTGAATATTTGTTTGACAGTTCC
>CAYPIT010000294.1:0-1514 GCA_964410825.1 uncultured Nitrospiraceae bacterium | reverse complement strand
TCTGTGAAGATATGGGACAGCGGCACATATAAACTTGAATCTGAGACTTCAAAGAGAATCCTTTTTAAACTCAAAGGAAAGAGGCTTAAGGGAGGTTACACGCTTGTCCATTTAAAGGAGAAACAGTGGCTCATCATTAAACTCTAATTCAGGTCTAAAGACTGCTGTGCATGTACTTCTCTAATGTCTCAATGGCAAACCTCTGTTCCGAGATTATAATCTTGACAACGTCGTTGATGCTGATGATGCCGACCAGTTTGTCGTTCTCCATGACAGGCAGGTGGCGCACATGCTTGTTCGTCATCAGGAACATGCAATCCTCGACATTCTTGTCAGGGCTTACATAGAGCACATCCTTTGTCATAAGGTCGCGGACAGGCGTATCCTTGGATGACCTCCCCTTGAGGATGACCTTTCTGGCATAGTCACGTTCAGACAGGATACCCAGTAGTTTGCCGCCTTCCATCACAAGCACAGCCCCGATGTTCCGGTCTGCCATTATCTGCAGAGCATCATAAACAGTTGCATCCGGTGAAACCGAATAAATATCACTCCCCTTGTTCTGCAGCATCTCTTTCACAGTCTTCATATTATTTTCCTCCCTGAAGATATAAGAATTCTAAACAGTCAAGTTTACACTTTATTAATAAAATTATATTCTAAAGCACCGATATAATCAATCTTACCTGGTAATTGTGCTTTTGTTATAACAGGCAAGTTCTGTTTCAACTGTTGCAATATTTTTTTGTATGTTATCTTATTCTAAAATGGAGACTCCTGAGCTGCTTAAACTAAGTCTTGGTGATATTGATATACAATACACCGAAGAACAGATAAACTCATTTACAACATATCTGTCTGAACTAAAGAAGTGGAACCGGACATACAACCTTACCGCACTAAAGACAGACAGGGATATCATCATCACGCACTTTATTGACTCTCTCCTGTATCTTCGGGCGATACCTGAAGGTTCGTTAAAAATTGCAGATGCAGGCAGCGGGGCGGGTTTCCCGGGTATCCCTGTTAAAATTGTCAGACCTGAATCAGACATCACCCTCATTGAACCGACAAGAAAGAAGGCGGCTTTTCTCAGGCATATAATCAGGGTGCTTAAACTTGCGGGGATAACAGTTATTGAAAACAGGATAGAGGGTCTGGGGGAAGAATATAAAAAAAGTTTTGATCTGATTTTATCGAGAGCTACTTTCAGGATAAAAGACTTTCTTGAAATGGCCTGTCCGTATGTAAAAAATAATGGACTGCTTGTATTGAGTAAAGGGCCTAAAGTACCGGAAGAGATAAAAGAGATACCAGAGCAGAAAGCACTTATAAATGATATTTTGAGAATTAACCTGCCGGTCATCAAAGATGAACGGAGATTAGTTATTTTAAAATGCAGATGTTAATATTGTTATATTTTTGCTTCAGGTTTATGTTTTTATCAATAGATTCAATAAGTTACACTATATTAACGCCTTAATCAATCTGATTTAAAGAGACCTTATTTTACT
>CAYPIT010000293.1:0-1537 GCA_964410825.1 uncultured Nitrospiraceae bacterium | reverse complement strand
GGTCCGGGGCCACGTACCCTGACGTTGTCGGGTCTGCCGCCGGTCAGCCCGTTGATCTGCTACGAAGCAATTTTCCCCGGCCACGTTGTCGATCCCAAGGCGCGACCGGGCCGGTTGCTCAACGTGACCAACCATGCCATCATCCAGGGTCCTGAAGTAACCAGGCATCTGCACACTCTACAGGAATTTGGTTGCGAAATCATTGCGGAACAAGAGGCCGTTGATGCTGGTAATATAAAAGATTTTTCGGTTTCTGTTCTGCTCAAGAACAGACAAGAAATCTCCCAGTTACTAACAGAGAGTGACTATGTTATCGGCATCTAAACAGGGCCTGAACGAAAACCAAACAACGTGTGATCTAATTGAAAATACTGCATATTATTAAAAAACCCCGTGACCTGTTTGCTTATGACATGGCCGAAAAACAACGGAAAAACGACCAGCAGGAGATCTCGATTCTACTCATGCACGATGCTGTCTATACTCCGCCGACCAATCTCACCAGACTTTTCTACTGTCAGGATGATGTGGAAGCCCGAGGAATAGAATGCACCGGAAAACTCGTCAATTACGATGAAATTGTAAATCTCCTCATTGAGAATGATTCCATCGTCAGTTGGCCCAGTCTATAATATCCTTTGCCCCAGGAGATCAAACATATGAGTAATGAAATTACAGCCGACCAGGAACTTGACATCAAAGGTGAAGTTTGCCCTTACACCTTTGTAAAAACCAAACTTGCCATTGAAGCCATGCAATCAGGCCAGATTCTGAAAATCCACACTGACCACCAGCCTGCAGTGGAGAATGTGCCCAGAAGCCTAAAAGGAGAAGGACATGAAGTCCTGGAAATAAAAAAAGTAAATGACACGGAATGGCAAGTAACAGTGAAAAAGAAATAATAACCAACCAAATTATCTTTTTTTCAAAGCATCATTTTTCACTTTTAACTTTTCTCCATGCGCAGTTCCATTGCAGAGATCAAAAGCTTCCTCACCAAAGACGGCTCGGAAATCAGGGAATTAATCCACCCTGCCATCCACAAGAACAAGGCCCTCAGTCTGGCAGAGGCCACCATATCTCCCGGCAAAAAAACCCTGCTCCATAAACACCATGCCAGTGAAGAAATCTATCATATCATCAGGGGAGCGGGAATCATGACCCTCGGCTCCAAACAATTCCCCATCCGACCCGGAGACACTATCTGCATTCTGCCAAGAACTGCTCATTCATTACAAAATTCCGGCAATGAACCCCTGAAAATTCTCTGCAGCTGCGCACCCCCTTATTCCCACGAAGACACCACTATCCTCACCGATCCCTAAAAATACCCTCATCAATATTTAGCCCAAAGAGCCCATATCAAATATCTGGAGACTGCTTGTCAAGGCCGGAAAGATAGTGTATAAATTAATTCCATTCAGAAATCGAAATCCTGCTCAAAAATACTCTAACCAGCATGACTGAAACAGGTAGCGAAGACTCCGGGTAAGCGAAGACTCCGGATTTTGGCTCAAACCACAACCAAAATATAAAA
>CAYPIT010000292.1:0-1540 GCA_964410825.1 uncultured Nitrospiraceae bacterium | reverse complement strand
GATGGAGCAGTTATAAAGAATATATCAACGGGAAGGTAAAGCAGAAAATAACCGATACGGAAGACACGCTTTATTTGTTTTCAAAAACAAGGGCGGAAGCGGTTGCTCGGTATAAAAAGTTTGTGAATGCCTGTATGACAAAAGACTCTCCACTGGATGAAGCGGTTGGCAGTGTTCTGGGAGATGAAGGATTTACCGGGAAGGTGCTTGAATCTCTTAAAGTATATCCCGACAAAGAAGAAATACCGGACATAAAGAAGATTGAGGAAAGATATAATTTAGAAGATGTGGTGAGAATCGCAGCAAATTATTATAAAGTAAGTGATAAAGAATTGCTCAGAAGAAACAGAACAAAAGTAAGACAGCGGAAGATGACTATTTATCTTTGTAAGATATTAAGTGGAAAAAAGAATGTGGATATCGGTAAGATCTTCGGCATAAGTGCTCCGGCTGTTTCAAATGTGCTGAAAGAAATTGAATGTCTGAAAGATAAGAATAGAAAAATGACCCTGGAAATACGCTCGATTAAAGAATCAATCAAAAGCTAAATGTATAATGAAGGTTTGACCCTGTTCTGTTGTGAAGAATCAATCAAAAGCTAAATGTATAATGAAGGTTTGACCCTGTTCTGTTGTCTGCAATACGGAAATATGTTATTGTAATTTTCATTACCGGTATTATCAAATAATTTATGGGATAAACAATCAAAACTATGTCCAGAATCTCGATCCTTTCAGACCAGCTTATCAATAAAATCGCTGCAGGCGAGGTAATAGAGCGTCCTGCTTCTGTTGTACGGGAGCTTATTGATAACTCTATTGACGCCGGTGGATCTCAGATAGATATTGAAATATTGCACGCGGGCAAGAAACTTATAAAAGTATCCGACAACGGCGCGGGAATGGACAGGGAAGATGCCCTGCTCTGCCTTGAAAGGCATGCAACAAGCAAAATAAAAACAGAAGTCGAACTGTTTGACATTTCAACTCTCGGTTTCAGGGGAGAGGCCCTGCCTGCGATAGCATCGATATCAAAAATTACTCTTTCAACGTCTGCCCCGGATTCGGACATAGGAATAAAAGTGGAAATCGGTCCTGACCGAAAAAAAGAGAGCTCTGATGCCCCTCCTGTAAGCGGCACTGTCGTGGAGATCAGGGATATATTTTACAATACCCCTGCGAGGAGGAAGTTTTTAAAGACCAACCCGACAGAGCTTTCCCATATAATCGAAACCGTGGTTCAGAAAGCATTTGCATATCCGGAAATATCTTTTTCATTAGTGCATAACAATAATGAACTCTTAAATGCGCCTGCTGCGGCAGACCTGAAAGAACGGTTTAAGCAGTTGTACGGCGATGAAATGTCCGGTGAATTTCTCGATGTGTATAAGGAATCAAAAGCCATAAAAATTACCGGGTTCACTTCTTCCGTTGATTTTATCAGGTCAACAAGGAGCCATCAGTTTATATTTATTAACAAACGGCCGGTAAAAAATCCGACTGTTAACCATGCTGTTTACAATGCCTACAGGGAAGTAATC
>CAYPIT010000291.1:0-1562 GCA_964410825.1 uncultured Nitrospiraceae bacterium | reverse complement strand
TTATGAGAGCATCAGGTGATAATTCTTTCAGGAAAGCAAGGTGTTTTTGTATCAGAGAGATATCCTCATTATGCGGAAAGATATTGACTGTTATATATAATTTTTTGCCTTTCTGATGAACAATTCTGGCAGCTTCTTCAAGTTCTTCAGGAGAAAAGTTATCAGCTTTAGCTCTGAGGCTAAGTTCGGACAATCCCAGATAAACTGCATCAGCTCCATAGTGGATCGCTGTTATTAATTTTTCAAAATTTCCTGCAGGAGCCAATAATTCAGGTGTCTTCATAACAGAATATATTAACATTATATGAAGTGTATCGTGTACCTGTATCAGGAGAGGGAATCGGGTTTATTCTTTTGTAGAATTACAGAAGTGTAAAAAAACGGCCGTCGCAAGAGGCGACATATTATTCTCTCATAATGCTGGAGTCTTCAATGGATGACTTAAATGCCTGTACAACATCCGGATCGAATTGACTGCCGGATTGTGATTCAATTTCTTTCAGGGCCGAGTCAGTATCTAACTGCTTCGTTGTGGAGTAATCATTTGTCAATATGTCAAATGTGTTTGCTACCGCGACTATTCGAGCAGCAAGTGGAATTTCATCCTGTTTTTTCTCCATTGGATAACCCTTTCCGTCATACCTTTCATGATGGTGCAGGATTGTATCTGCGGAATCACTCCAGAGAGCGATCGATTTTATCAGATCATGACCGAGTTTGGGATGCTTCATAATCGTTTCTTTGTCTCTTTGTTCCATTGAGTCAATTTTTAGCATTCCGATATCATGAAACAGAGATGCACGATAAAGTTTCTTAAGCTCTAATTCAGTGAAATCCAGTTTTTTTCCAATCATATGGGCGTAGTTAGCGACCCTTCTGGCGTGCCCCTTTTTTTTCTGAATGTAATCTTGGGCTCCAACAAGAATTTCTGTGATATGAATGAAATCACTATGCTGTTTTTCATTGGATCTGTTATGGGCAATCGAGATGCTGGCCTGATCCGCAAGACTGTATATCAAGGCTTCATCCTGCCGGGCAAAAGCATTCTTTTTTTGGCTTCGAAGTTCAATAACGCCTATTATTTCATTTGCATTTAATAATGGGACACACAAAACCGATTTAGTCTGGAAACCGGTACCTCTCTCCGGATTCATCTGATAACGCTGGTCGACAGATATATCGTTTATCAAGGCTGACTTGCCTGTTTCTGCAACCCTTGCAGCAATACCTTCACCAGTGTTGAGGATCTGGTTATCACCATTTTGCCTGTTTGCGCCGGAGTGAACTTTAAACTGAAGCTGGCCCTGATCATTGCGAAGCAGCAAAGACCCGGATTCGGCGCCTGTAAGATTCATAGCGGATGTCATAATTTCCTTTAACAGTACATCAGGAAAAAGAGTTTCTCTGAACTGCTTTGTGATTTCGAAAAGACTGTTTAATTTTACATTCAGGTCCTGTGCAGATTTAATAGAAGAATTCGTAGCTTTTGTTGACATGAGCAGGCCCAGGACTGATACAACTACTGCGAGCAGCAGCAGAATCCCGATATTTATAGGTATTTT
>CAYPIT010000290.1:0-1570 GCA_964410825.1 uncultured Nitrospiraceae bacterium | reverse complement strand
TTCACTTCTCTATTATAAGGCAGTCAAGGCACAGCGATATCTGGAACCCTCACTTGCTCTTGCCCAACCCAGGATTGAATTTGCGCAGAAGATAAGTCAGTTGCTTGAAAAGGAATTTGGCTCAGAGAAAATTAAAGGTGTTGTACTGGCATCAAACTCTATTTATGTTGATAATTCTTTAATCTTTGCTGATCCTGGTAATGAGGAAATAGCAAACACTATCTTTATAAAAAAAATGAGTAATATTTTCCTGTCTATACTTCAGGATCCCCAGATGAAACCCCATTTAGAGCTTATTTTAGTGAGTACAAGATTTCGTGTTAGCCCTCATCTGGAAATGACCAAGAAGAAAAGATCGGTGAGTCAGCATATTGCGGATTTGATTATGGATTCCCTTTTTGATCTAGAACCGGAGCTCCTGAAATATTATGGATTGTTTTCAGCAACCGCTTTGCCTGTACAGCGGGATAAAAAAGATAATTTGGTAGAATTCCTTATTATTCCAAGTGAACATCTTCATATCGAGATGATTAAAAGCCTGGAAAAATATTTTTTCTGACTTTCGCGCTTTTTCACCATTTTATTAAAGGAGAGGCAAATATTTTGTCTATGAGTAACAGAGTTAATTACTGTTTTGATTTTTAGTGAGATCAGGAAAAACCTATGCTAACCACTATTTTTTTTTAATGAATTGAATTTATCGGAGTACTGCAGAACCGTCCACACAAAGGAGGAATGGCTCCAGGTAAGCGGTGAAACAGAAAGAGGCGAACTGTTTACGGGGTGCACCTGCTCTGCAAGCACACCGGAAGGAAGCGCATTCATCGCACACCATTGAAGATAAGGAATGGCCTCTCGAAGTTCCTGAAGACTTTGGGCACGGGCTATATAATACTCCGCCAACCAGAGCGTTGAGATAAACCAGGGATTGCCGGGAACATCTGCCGGGCTGTCGGCCGGCCGATGATAAACATCATTCTGGTATCGGGCACAGCCTTCAACAGAGGTATTGAGCCATAATTGTTGATGTATTGCCTCCATTGTTTCAACTATCCGTGGATCTTTGGGAGGCAATACTCCCAGAATAACGAGAGCAGATAAACTGACATCGATCACTTCATCGAGTTCATAACCATTGCTTTTTCTGTTACCGGAGCGGGCGTACCTCTTCAGTCCCTTGTGGTAGAGATGTCTCTCCAGCCCCTTTTTTATTTCTTCGGCCGTTTTGTCATATTTCTCTGCCACTGAGGCATCCTGAAAGAGTCTTGCAAAATTCCCCGCTGCCCTGAGGCCGGCAATCACTGATGCCACAGTATACGTGTGCACCCCGAAACGCTCTTCCCAGAGATCATAGCAGGGTACGGGCAGTTTAGTCTCTGGATCGCGGTTAGTTACCATAAAGTCGGCAGACTTTTTAATAAGCATATCATAAAAAGGTCTGATGAATTCTATGTCTTTAGAACTCTCATAGTGTATCCAGAGTGCCCAGAGAATCAAGGCAGTAGAATCCTCCTGTATCGGGAGTGCAGCCTTTCCATCCACCAACCCGGGGTGCCAGTTGCTGGCCAAT
>CAYPIT010000289.1:0-1573 GCA_964410825.1 uncultured Nitrospiraceae bacterium | reverse complement strand
GAGTTTTTGAAATATTCAGAAGAGAATAAGACTCTTAAAATTATGTTTCCTGACGCCGAGGTGCCTCCCCCCACGAAAGGGGAGGCACCTCAAGTAGACAACGAGGAAATTTTCAAAATAGATAAAAAGAAAATAAGCAAGGAAGTGGCTGAATTATATAAAAAGGTGGTTTCAGTAACTCATCCAGATAAGTCAATTAATCTATCTAAACAGGAAAAGAGGCATAGGAAATCGGTCTTTTTAAAAGCGTCGGAGGCAGCACAGGAAGACAATTTATTTGCACTGCAACAGATTGCGTTGGATTTAGGTTTTGAATTAAGTTCTCCGACAGAAAATCAAATTCAAATATTTGAAAAAGAAGCTGAAAAAATAAAACATAGAATAAAAGATATCACAAAAACATATGCTTGGAGTTGGCACATGACAGCAGAAAATGAGAGAAAAGGGCAGATAATGGAAGAATATAATAATTTAATGGTGTTCAGGGCAGCTGAAAAAAGCACAGACGATGACTAAATCAAAGAGGTTATTGATAGTTGATGCTCTAAACGCATACTTCCGAGCATATATTGTTAATCCGAGTCTATCAAAGAACGGCCAGCCAATCGGGGGTTATAAAGGATTTCTTGGAATCCTGCAAAAGCTTTGTCGAGAAATGAAGCCGGCTGAGATTATCATCGCTTGGGACGGCGCCGGCGGATCCTTGCGCAGAAAAGAGGTCAACTCCAACTATAAGGAGGGTCGAAAGCCTATTCGCCTCAACCGCGATGTCCGAGTGTTGACAAAAGATGAGGAGATGCAGAATAAGGTTTGGCAACAATATCGCTTAATGGAGATGCTTAACTTCATGCCCGTCATCCAATTGATGGCCGATCGGGTCGAGGCTGATGACATCATCTCATATGTTGCTCAATCCCCGCAGTATTCAGGCTGGGAAAAGATTATTGTTTCGAGCGACAAGGACTTCTTTCAACTTTGCGATGATGAAACAGTACTTTATCGCCCCATACAAAAGAAGTTTATCAACAAGCCGAGGATCCTGGAAGAGTTTAAAATTCACCCAACGAATTTTGCTTTAGCTCGTGCTATGGCGGGAGATAAGTCCGACAACCTCCCTGGGGTCAGGGGCGTCGGCCTGGGTACTATTTCAAAAAGATTACCATTCTTCGCCGGCGAAGAATCAGTAACAATCCCAGAACTTATTGAGTTTTGTGAAAATGATAATACGGGTCTAAAGGCCTTCTCTTCGATATGCGATGCAGAAGATATTATTAAGGAAAATTATAAAATTATGCAGCTTTACTCGCCGACAATGTCAATCGATGATAAAAGCAGGATAAAATACATTCTTGATAATTTTGAGCCACAGTTTAACAAGACGGAAGTAATTAAGCGCATGGCGGAAGACGGTTTCGGAAATTGGGATACGTCAGACTTGTTTACTACATTCAAAAGAATTTCAAATAAGTCTTGACATCGCGGGCATCGTATGTTATATTAAGAATAGATAGGGGGAAAAATGTCTAAGGAAGACTTTAGCCAATATGGCAAAGACTTTCAGGAAACTTTATGT
>CAYPIT010000288.1:0-1584 GCA_964410825.1 uncultured Nitrospiraceae bacterium | reverse complement strand
TTATACGATATAATGTACGTACATACTAATCTGGAAACTATAAAATAATACTATCTGGAGGAATAATATGGGCAAGAACAGGATTTTTTTTACTTTAGGAATTATGGCGATGTTTATTTCTTTATTCAGTGTGTCCTGCACTTCTGGGAAAAATGAAACAAGTGATACAGAGTTGAAACAATTATTAAGTCAGGCAATTGAAGGCATAGAGTCTCTTGAAAAAGAAAATACTTCCCTGAAGGCAAAGATAGATAAGCCTACTAAGGGTAATATCACTCGGGCCAACAAAGCAGTTGTGGAAGATCTGAAGAAAGCACAAGATGAGAATGCCCGGATCAAGGCTGAAGCAGAAAAGCTTAAAGGCATTGTGTCTGGTCTGAAGTCACAGATCACAGCCAAAGAAGCTAAAGAAAACAAACAAATAACGGTATTGCATAAGGAAATCAGCAAACTCAAGGGTATGCTCTCCTTTTCGCGTTTACAGCTTGAATCAAAGCAGGAAGAAGAAAATATCCGGATTACTGAACTGAAAAAAGATAACAATGAATTGTACGAAATTATCTCAAAAATTCATAACCTTACTACAGATCAGCAGCCTGCTGTAAATGCAAAGCCTGAAAAGTAACATGACAAAGCCGGGAATGATGTTTCATACATTAAGCTGTCTATTCCGATATCAACGCCATTGACCTCATCCCCTTACTTCGAATAATATAGTAGTCTGTAGATATTGCGGATGACTAAATGCCCCGCGTCTTCAAAGGAGGCTTTCCTGTATGGACATAGAAAAACTGCGGCGACTGCTGCCGGACACTGCTATAGATAATCCGCTTTTCCTGTCAACACGCGACGGTAAAAGTGAAGCCCGGTATCAGTGGAATGCCGTGCTTGAAATGGGGCTTGCACCGGACTTCGGTCTTTTCATGCCTGAGCATTTCCCTGTTTTTTCCGAGGAAACGATTAGTACATTATCTGACCTTTCCTACCAGGACATTGCATGGATAATAATGAGGAACTTTCTGCCTCACGATGATGTCCCTGATGAAGTTCTTGCCGAAATTTGCGCCGGAGCTTACAGCGAAATTGATATTCCGCTTGAAGAGGCTATAGATGACAATAATATTGTCATTGCCAGACTTGACAGAGGACCTTCATGCAGTTTTAAGGATTTTGCAGCCAGGTTCCTCGCCAGACTCACGAGCCATTACCTGTCTCTGAAGCAAAGAAAGGCGACTATTATTGTGGCAACTTCCGGAGATACAGGCACGGCCATTCAAACAGCCTTTCACGGACTGCCAAATATAAATGTGCTGGTTCTCTATCCAGGTGATGGTGTTTCCGCCGTACAGGAAAAACAGATGCTTTCCATATCCGGAAATGTTCGCGCAGTGCCTGTAAAAGGTAATTTTGATGACTGCCAGAAGCTGGCCAAGAGTTTACTGAATGCCCCCGTTGTACGGGAACGTTTCAACCTGACATCGGCCAATTCCATCTCTGCATGGAGACTGCTGCCACAGACAATTTATTATTTCAACATTTGGTCCAAACTTCATAAAAAATATGCAGACCAGGGGATTATATTCT
>CAYPIT010000287.1:0-1587 GCA_964410825.1 uncultured Nitrospiraceae bacterium | reverse complement strand
ATTGTCCTTTGTAAAACGGAACAGCTGCTCGGTTACTTCATTTTTATCCAGCTTGCCGCTGATAACAATAATGCTCAGTGCAGGATATTTTTCAAACAGCTCCGGTAGCGCCTCAATGCCCTCACTTAAGCGGTCAAACTGGATATCCAGAGTAAGCAGATCAATTGCGTTAACCCTCAACACCTCTTTTGCTTTCTTAATACTGGACGCTTCATAAAAAGTGATTTTTGTATTTACAGAGCTAAGCGCCTGTTGGATCTCGAGTCTAAGCAGCTCCCTGTCCTCATAGTTATCATCAGCAATTAGAATTTTAAACATTTAAAGTCTCCTCAACAAAGGGGAGGTTAATGATTATTTCCGTACCGGTCCCCAGTCCCGTACATTCTTTACCCACCCTGATTTTTCCGGCATGAAGCCCGATAACATATTTGGCATAATAAAGGCCCTGCCCCCACCCTGTCTCTGAACCAGTTCCCTTGTAAAAACACTGTTCAGCCTGCTGTTCATCCATGCCTATCCCTTCATCCTTAAAAGATACTGTAACGTATGGCCTCCCGCTGTCCCTGTCAGTAGAAAATGAGACAGATATACCTGCACGTGACTGCCCGGGCTTTTTATATTTTATGGCATTATCAAAAAGATTTTCAAAGACAGAGCGGAGCAGATCATGTGAGGCATAAATATTAGGAAGGAGCACCTGGTCTTTGAAGGTTACATCGGCAAGATCACTGAAACGCACCGAGAGGTCTGTAAGGACCTTTTTTATTGACACCTCTGTAAAACCGGTAAGTTCATCTTCTCGCTCCTCTGAAATTTGTTTAAATATCTTAATATCAGCAAAGAGGTTATCCATGTTTATGTCAAGCCGCTCCCGTGACTCTGCCTGCAAACCGGGTATCAGATCAAGCCGCCGCTTGATCCTGGCAAGATTATTTTTAAACTCATGCCCTATTGTTGCCGAGATATAGCGAATAAATTCGTTGCGCCGTGCAATCTCCTCGTTCTTTAACTGAAGCAGACTGTTTTCACGGGACCTGCGCTGTTTCTGCTGATAGAGAAGGGCCAGGTATACACTAAGCATTGTAAATGAAAAGATCATGACAAAAAATGAAACACTTGAAACTTTATGTGATGCATCAAGAATACCCTGCATGTATAACATTCGCCCTGACATGGAGCTATCGGCAGGGACAGAGTAAAGGCCTTTAACCGGCATAAGCCATGGGATAAATTTATCTAAAGGTGGAATAAAGTAGTCGAAATAAACGCTGAAAAACAATGTCCATATCAATACCATTACTAGAAACATGGCAGCATACGAAACACTCTTCACGATATTCTTCACGAAAACTGTCATACATCATTGTACCCAAAACAAGTCATAATTTCTCCCTGTTTAACCCATATTATTCATAAAGTGAAGCAGGTGTGCCGGAATAATGAATTGGGGCGGGACTTGCCGAACTACTGTTTCAGTCAGTATGTATCTTTTGCAACGCATAATTACTTTGATTATTTTGATGCATCACAACGCAATGAAGACTCCCCGCTGCAAGCAGACGGGGTATCAACTACGGTCATTCCCGA
>CAYPIT010000286.1:0-1589 GCA_964410825.1 uncultured Nitrospiraceae bacterium | reverse complement strand
TTTTGCCCGTGCCGGGGCCCCCTGTGACAGGTATCTTGGTCGGCATTGCGTCTCCTGTGAGTCTTGATGGTCTCTAACGATTTTTCCAGGCTGATTCTAGCAGGGAGTAAAGCTATATCCAAGGGGGTAGGTTGCCTTCACTCTGATTAAAATTACCTTTCCCTTAGCAGTTTTTTACACTGTCATCCTTTATTACATGATTGGAGTGTTAGATGTGTCAGAGTAATTTGACGAGCTTTAGAATATGAGATTTGATCCCACTGAGGCATCTGACAAAGCTAACATATTAAAAACATTGACTTTTTCAAGAAGCTTCATTTACTGTGATATTGCTTAAAGTGAAAGCGTACCATCTTGGGTCCTGTCTTGTCGGGTTCCTGTAAATTGGTACAAATCAAATTCTGGGAAGAAGGAGCTTCTTTTCAAGGGAGGTGATCTTTTTGAAACGGACAGTTGGGATATTATTGCTTCTTTCTATGGTGTTTCTGCTCCTGCCCGCCTGCGGAGGTGGAGGGGGCGGTGGTGGATCAACCGGGTCCTCTGATTGGGACACCATGAGCTGGGATACTGATAATTGGGCATAATTTAACTCAATTTATCCAGGAGGAAAGGATGAAGAAATTAATAGTTTTTGTTGCTACGCTGACTCTGATGCTGTCAGGTGTCACTGCCTGGGCCGGAGCTGTGACTATACCCAACGTGTTTACCCCCAACACTCCGGCAAAAGCGGATTCGGTGAATGAGAATTTCTCAGCAATCGATGTTGCTGTGGATAATAATGCAGCTATGATCAGCAGCCTGCAAAATGCCCACTCCGGAACGAGAACCGGGTATTTTTCAGTGAGCGCTGCCGGGTTCAATCCGCTAACTACAACTGGATATAGTTTTGACCGTGATTTTTCAAATGAAATCAAACCATTGAACACTTCAAGTGTGATATATCAAGCAGCTGTTTCTCTACCCAATGGCGCAACAATTATTTCTTTCTCATCACTATGTGATGATAGGGACAGTGCTTCAGGTAATAACTGCTTTACACAACTCAGAAGTCAGTGTCGCGCCCCGTATTTAAATGATATCGAGGCAACAGCGGGACCCTCAAGCACATATAGTTCAACAACTGCTGTGTGGATGCCGCAAATATACAATAAGGGTTCTATTGTAGATAATACAAACTGTTTTTACTTTGTAAGGGCATATATTACGTCAACTGGCAATATACATTTCTACGGTTCGCGAATTGGTTACGAGTACACTCTGGATTAAAATTGTGAGCCATTTTTACTTTGAATTTTCAATATTTCTGACAGAACTAAAACAGATAAGTTTTTTCTCAAACACAGGCGGTCGTAAGGCCGCCTGTTGGCTTTAATAAATACAAATAAATATTCTTTTGTATGATTTGTCTGTCTGTATTGTTAAGGCCTTCGATGGCCCTTTTTTGTTTCGAGATCCTTTTCTCAGTTTCTATTGTGATGAAGGTAGCTCGCACCTCCACTGCCATAAAAGGCACTGAAACCAGTTCGATGCACACTTTTTCCAGGCTGATTCTACCAAGTTAAAATACCTTATCCAAGAGGCGATATTGC
>CAYPIT010000285.1:0-1596 GCA_964410825.1 uncultured Nitrospiraceae bacterium | reverse complement strand
GGCCGGGTAGATCTTCTCCATGGAGTCACTGTTTCCCGCAGCAGCTACCAGCGTAACTCCTGAAGCATAGGCATCATTTACTGCATTCATAATGGTAGTGCTGGAGGTGCTCCCGCCAAAGGACATACTAATTATGTTTGCCCCATTGTCTGCTGCATACACAATCGCATTGGCTATGTCGGTGCTGTTCAAGGATCCAAGGCCGGCACTATTTTTGTATCCGGCGCGAACTGCCATAAGCCTGCAATTCCAGGACACTCCTGATATACCTTCTCCGTTATTAGATACTGCCCCTGCTATCCCTGAGCAATGGGTCCCATGCCCGTGAAAATCCATAGGGTCATTGTCTTCCGGAGCCGGGTCCTCACCCGGAGCAATTATCTCAGAACTAGCGGTCACAAAGTCCCACCCCCTGATATCGTCAACAAAACCATTGCCATCATCATCACTATTATTAAAGTCTGAATCATCAACCCTGCCATTGCTGTTTAAGTCCTCTCCGGGATTGATCCAGAGATTAAGCCCCAGGTCAGGATGGTCCCAGTCTACACCCGTATCGACAATCGCAATGACCACATCAGGATTGCCCGTCTCACTGTCCCAGGCCTCAGGTGCATCGATATCAGCATCTGAAGCACCTCCGGTCTGCCCTTCGTTGTGTAAAGCCCATTGACTTGAGAGGTAGGGGTCTTCTGGGATTCCGAAGGTGTAATAGATGTAGTTGGGCTCGGCGTATTCAATGTGTGGGTCAGCCTGATAGGCGGCAACTGCATCCGGAACAGAGCCCCCTTTTTTTAGTTTAAGTCTGTAGATGGTAGAAAAATCAGCATCCTTGTTTGATGATGCGCCGTTATTCCTCCTGTTAATTTTTCTGCCCGACCCTTTAAGTACCCTCTCCATCCTGTATACACCAAATATAAGGTTTAAGTTGTCAATTGAAGGTATGCCCGGTACTGTTACTCCTTTATTCGCTGTTCCAATTGTGATAGTGCTCTTAAATTCTGATTTAAACTTCACCAGAATTTCATCAGGTACGTACTGTGGTACAGTGTTCGAAAACATGATTTTATCTGAGGAAAGGGTATAAGGAATGGGTTGCTGAGTAAATTTATTCAGCCTGGTTTTTGCGCCGGCAGCCTCGTCGTTATAAGAAGGAAATAACAATGTAATTGCCAGAACTAGAATACGAGATGGAACAGCTTGTGCGTATTTTTTCACTTTTTCCTCTCAGATATGAAGCAATAAGCAAAACATTTTTTGTGTCATGGCTAGTTAATGGTGAATGCTATCTTGGAACCAAAATAACGGTTGATCTTGCTAGTACTGTTTGCATCAATGTTAGGACAGAAAAGGGGAGTTTAATCTGTATTCAAGCTTCTTAACATCCGCTGCAGCAAGGGCAAGAATCCTGGCAGCTATTTAACGCTGCACTAGCTCCTCCCTCACAGGTCGCGTAAACATCTAGACCCCAACCAACACATAAATAGAAATATGCTTCATTGGTTAAGCAATTTGATACAGCACAGCATCCTCCAAATGCCACAAGCGCTTCTACAACACAGTTTAGGCCTTCAGGGTCATATTCCGGTGGAGTTT
>CAYPIT010000284.1:0-1602 GCA_964410825.1 uncultured Nitrospiraceae bacterium | reverse complement strand
GATGTACAGCAGGAAAAAAGAGATTTACTTAAAAAGCTTGAAGAAAAAAATATATTGCTTGAACAAAATAATATATTGCTTGAACAAAAATTGATAGAAGTTAAGAATGCGAAAGATCGCGTTCAGCATATGGCACATTATGATCAGTTAACCAATCTCCCGAACCGTGCCAACTTTTTATCATACCTCGGGCGTATGCTGAAACGTACTCAGTCTGAAAGTGACTATCTGTTTGCCGTACTCTTTATAGACCTCGACCGCTTCAAGGTAGTTAATGACAGTTTGGGACATATAGTCGGGGACAAACTTCTTGTTGAAGTTGCTCAAAGGCTGGAGGCATGCACACGTCCAACAGATAAAATTTCCCGTGTCGTAGAAAATGACAGGGTTTCACGTTTCGGGGGAGATGAATTTGCATTATTCCTTAATGATGTCAAAGACATAAGTTCAGCATCGCGAGTTGCTGATCGAATACAGATGGAACTGCAGAAACCTTTTAATATGGACGGGCGTGAACTGTTTACCTCTGCAAGTATAGGAATTGCCCTGAGTGCCACAGGGTATGAGAATGCTGAGGACATACTGCGGGATGCCGACTCTGCCATGTATCGTGCAAAGGCTACAGGAAAGGCACGTGCTGAAATCTTTGATGATGAGATGCATAAGAAGGTATTGCAAATCTTACAATTAGAGTCTGACCTTAGAACCGCGGTTGAAAAAGAACAATTCATAGTTTATTACCAGCCGATTGTTTCAGCAACAGAAAAGAGGATTACAGGGGCAGAAGCACTTATTCGCTGGAACCATCCGGAGCAAGGCTTTATTTCGCCCATATACTTCATTCCGATAGCAGAAGAAACAGGTCTTATATCAACAATCGGGGAATGGGTACTCAGAACAGCCTGTGCCCAAAATAAAGCATGGCAGGATGCAGGATATCCAAATCTTCTCATGAAGATAAATTTTTCTTCAAGACAGTTCAAAGACGATAACCTTACTGAACTGGTCACGAAAGTTATTAGAGAAACAGGTATGCCTGCCCAGTTTCTTGATGTTGAAATAACGGAAAGTATTGCGATGTCAGATAAAAGTATCAAGATATTAAATCAACTGACCGCCATGGGGCTGCAGACCTCAATAGATGATTTTGGCATAGGGTATTCCTCACTTGGTTCCCTGAGACAGTTTCCGATTAATACAATAAAGATCGACAGGACTTTTATTAAAGACATTACGTTCGATGTCAATGCGAAGGCAATTATCAAGGCGATTATTGCTATGGCACACAGCCTTAATATGGAAGTGGTAGCGGAGGGAGTGGAGACAGAAGACCAGCTGGCATTTTTACAATCGCAAAAGTGTGACAAAATCCAAGGTTACCTTTTCAGCCCCCCTGTGCAAGAAGAGGATTTTAGAAAGTTACTGGAGCAAGAAAAAACCGATTATCCTCTGATCCAAAAACACTCTGAATCAATGGTGTAATAATATATAATCCTCGAAGCTTGACGATACCATGATAGAATCATCAACTCTACCTCTACCACAGCTTATTAACGTGTAGGGACACATCCCATATTTAATCTACAAAATAGCACCTAGTTC
>CAYPIT010000283.1:0-1612 GCA_964410825.1 uncultured Nitrospiraceae bacterium | reverse complement strand
GGACCTTATATGGATGTGGAGTATATAAGATTTAATAATCTCAGTGAATTCTTGGGTACTTCTGAAGATTCGGGGGATGGATATGATTATACAGTTGCATGGTTGGATTGCCTAAGCAATAAGAACGGTCTTGGCCGGGGCATTTTTATAAGGGGGAACCACTCCTCAAAAAAGGTGGCTAATGTCGAAAAAGCAACTCACAAGGAGGTCCCGTTCTGGAAGACATTCCCTTTTGATGCCCCATCCTTTCTTTTGTCAGTCCCTAATTTAAAGGCATTTAATTTCATTCATTTTCACAAACAGCGTGCTAATCTCATAAATACCATTATGCATTATGACCCCTTTTTTTTCCCACTTGACAATATTCATCACTGGAACAGAATGTACGGCAAGCGGGGATTTTTACAATGGCAGTGTGTAGTACCAAGAACAGACAATAATAGTGCCCTGAAAAAAATAATGAGAATTTTAATGGATAGCGGGCTTGGAGTATTCCTCAGTGTAATAAAAGAATTCGGGAGTTTGCCTTCTGAAGGTATTCTGTCGTTCCCCATGCCAGGTATAACATTAGTTTTTGATTTTCCCAATACGGGCAGAAAATTGTTTGCATTACTGGATAGACTTGATGAAATTGTGGTGAGTTACAAAGGGAGGATCTACCCTGCCAAGGATGCTCGTATGTCAAGGAAAACTTTTCTTTCCTCATTCCCGGAATTTGATAATTTCATGTCGTACATTGATCCTAAATTTTCATCAAGTTTTTATAGAAGAGCAGGAGGTGGAGATGTCTAAGCCGAGTAAAATATTAATGTTTGGTGCTACATCAGCTATTGCCTATGAAACAGCTAAAGTTTTTGCACAAGATGGGGCATTTCTCTATTTGTGCGCAAGGAATGAAGACGAATTGAAGCGCATTGCAGATGATCTGGTTGTCAGAGGTGCAGACAAAGTCGAGTACTCAACTTTCGATGCTTTGGATGACAGCTCAATTATTAATGCTGTTGATGACTGTCTGAGGAGATTTCCTGACCTTGACGGACTTTTTGTAGCACATGGACTGATGCCTGATCAGGAGTTGTGCGAAAAAGATATATATGAACTGAAAAAAGTTCTATATATAAATTATACAAGCATTGCTGTAATTCTGACGCATATTTCTGAACATTTTAAAAAAAGAGGTAATGGAACTATTGTAGTTATTTCATCTCCTGCGGGAGATCGTGGAAGACAGAGTAATTATGTATATGGTGCGGCAAAGGGCGCTCTCACTGTTTTTCTCTCCGGGTTGAGACAGCGTTTAAGCAAAGCCGGTGTTCATGTATTGACTATTATACCCGGGTTTGTGGATACCCCGATGACTGCTCATTACAAAAAAAGTTTGCTCTTTGTTGGTCCCGGTGTTGTTGCAAAGGGTATTTATAAAGCAATACTCAAGAGAAAAAACGAGGTGTACCTGCCATGGTTTTGGTGGTTTATTATGGCAATAATAAAAAATATTCCATCAAAAATATATAATAAGATAACATTATGAATTAAATCAGATATTATGATTCTTATTTCGATTTAATGGTAAAATATAGAAAAGTAAAGCGTTAAAATTCAGAAAACATAG
>CAYPIT010000282.1:0-1635 GCA_964410825.1 uncultured Nitrospiraceae bacterium | reverse complement strand
CAAAAAATACGTCCGGTCAACAAGCAACCCACAAAAAGAGAGAGGGTCAATCTTATAGACCTTCTTTATGGTTTTCAGATGTTGGAAAGTCAATAGGGCCGCATAGTATTTTGCAGATAAAAAAGCGATTAGATTTATTTAATTATCGTGAATTTGCCAGGGATAGGCAGAAGTCTAGATGAATATCAACAGATCAGCGGCTGAAATTTTATCCTTTCCTTAATGCTTCAACCTCTTCGATGAGCATGGGTTTCTTTTTGCGGCCCAGAAGTTTTTTCCCTTCCGGTGTGATGAGATAATTTTCTTCATTTCTTATCCCGCCAAAGTTTCTGAATTTATCAATTTCATCATAATTCAGATATTCCATAAATTTTTTCTGTGATCTCCATTGATCTGTCAATTCCGGGATGAAGTAGATTCCCGGCTCAATTGTCAATACAAAGCCCGGCTCCAGTGCTCTGCCCAGCCTGAGCGATTTTAAGCCGAACTGCGTGCTCTTAGGCTCTCCATCGTAGCCAACAAATTCTTCTCCGAGGTTTTCCATGTCGTGAATATCCAGCCCCATCATGTGGCCTGTTCCACAGGGAAAAAACAAGGCATGCGCTCCCGCTTCTACGGCACTCTCGGTGTCGCCTTTCATAAGGCCCAGGCTTTTAAGCCCCTCGGCAATGGTCATGCAGGCAGCGCGGTGGACTTCTTTAAATGGCACTCCTGGCTTCAGGGCATCTACACAAGCATAATGTGCTTTTAATACCAGCGAATAAATATCTTTTTGCACATTGCTGAATGTTTGCCCTACAGGGAAAGTGCTTGAAAGATCTCCGGCATAGTTCGTAGGAGTCTCTGCTCCACAATCAAGTAAAAAAAGCTGCCCATCCTTAATGATGTTCCCATAATAATGATTGTGAAGTGTCTGCCCGTTTATTGTTGCAATGGTTGGAAATGAAATATCTCCACCTGTTGCACGGGCAATTTTTTCAATTTCCACGACAACATCCAATTCCTGCATACCGGGTTTTGCCGTTTTCATGGCTGTGACATGCATATCAACCGAAGTATCAACTCCCTTTTCAATTTCTGCAATCTCTTCCGCAGTTTTATAATTTCGCTGCGACACGACGGCCCGGATAAGTTCTGCCGATGCTCCTTCTTTGATTTCCTGTGCAGAAAGTCCTGTCATATCCATTAATTTCAGGATGTTCTCAGACCGGTATTGAGGCAAAAAGTGAATGGTTTCTTTATGCTGATTGGCCTGGTTTACGCGAGTGAATAAGTCAGCGATGCTTCCCGTATGTTCAACTCCGCACAGCGCAGCGAGCTCATGAATCGTGGGCTGTTTGCCCATCCACACAAAATCCTCAACACTAAAGTCGTTTCCGTAAATTGAAATTTTGCCATCGGAGGTATCCAACAATGCGATCAAACCGGGTCTGGATAATCCAAAATAATATAAGAAAGTGCTGTCCTGCCTGAAACGATAAGGGTTATCGGTGTAGTTCATCGGGCTTTCTTCATTGCCGGGAAGCAGGATTATTCCTGAATTCACTTTCTTTAATAATTCCTGTTGACGTTGGGTATAGGTCTTTTTGCTAAACATGAAACATATTATATCAATCCGAAAGGGGAAATAATAGG
>CAYPIT010000281.1:0-1651 GCA_964410825.1 uncultured Nitrospiraceae bacterium | reverse complement strand
AATGAAAGAGCACAGAACAGACTCAGGTTTTCCGTAGCCCACGAAATCGGCCACTTTGTACTTCACTCTGATATATTCGCAAAGATCAAATATGCCTCTGTTGATGAATGGATTTATTTCTTTCAGAAAATTCCTGACGACCAATACACCTGGATTGAACAGCATGCGTATGAATTTGCAGGAAGGCTGCTTGTACCATTAGAAAAACTAAAAGACAAACTAAATGATGCCATTGTAATGGCTGAGAATGCAGGCTTTGACTCCTGGGACAGGTCCGGTGTTTCAACATGTGCATTTATCTCTCATGCTATTTCCCGCTTTTTCGGTGTATCACAACAGGTCATCGAGAAGCGATTAATGAGAGAAAACCTCTGGCCTCCTGAGAGAAGATCCTGAAACATTGCATGCATTATTTATAGATAACTACAATAATTTGTAATTTAATATTCACAAATTCATGGAAAGGGGCAGGCTATTAAACTTCATAAGCGGAGGCGTTATGACACAGGGGAATGATGCAAAAAAGATAGAGCAGAAAAAGTCAATTATAGCAGGGTGGTCACGCATAACAAAAGAATACCGTGCGGGCAACTTGAACGACCATGAAAAGGCTCAACTAAGCAAAGCACAATTTGATGAAGCCCAGGCAAGAAAGACGCGCTTTGTTTTAGGTGAGCCAATCAGAAACAGTTATTAGCATCGCCCATTGAACCTGCCTGATCGTTTTTGGGTATCGGAAATTACTCTCCCTGCACTTTATACTGCCAATAAGACAATAATCATGTGTATAATATTATTTCTTAAAGGAAATAAGTTAATGGCTGTGTAATAAATGCCGTTCAGTGTCATGCCGGACTTCTCGGAATCGACTCGTACCGAGATCCGGCATCCAGAAGGAACTGAAAATACTGGATTCCCGCTTAAGAACTGCGGGAATGACGAACTGGAACTTATGCAACCAACTAAACAATAGCAAATGAAAAAAACCTTCTTTTACTCAGAACCTGTAAATTCAGTTTTGGAACTCATCGGCAATACGCCGATGGTCAAAATCAATAAACTTGTTGATCAAGACTCTGCCGAGATTTATGCAAAGATCGAGTTTTTCAACCCTTTAGGCTCTATAAAAGACCGGATATGTCATGCGATGATAGCGGACGCAGAGAGAAACGGCAAGATCAAACCCGGAGATACCATTATTGAGCCGACCTCCGGAAATACAGGGATAGGGATGGCTTTTGTTTGTGCGGCAAAAGGTTACAAACTCGTACTTACAATGCCTGAAACAATGAGTATAGAAAGAAGAAATATGCTCAAGGCATTCGGGGCAGAATTGATATTGACTGAAGGAACTGAAGATATGATCGGCGCAGTAAAGAAAGCTGATGAACTCTCTCAGAAAAAAGGGTATTTTCAGCCCCAGCAGTTTAAGAATCCTGTTAATCCTGAATCGCACCGTAAAGCTACGGCCAGGGAGATATTGGCACAGATTGGTGAACTTGATGCGTTTGTGGCAGGAGTAGGTACAGGGGGTACGATCACAGGTGTTGGAGAGGTGCTGAAAAAAGAAACAGGAGAACATATAAAGAATGTCGCTGGTGGACCCTCCCAGAGGCCTGTGTTGTCAGACGGGACAGCGGGGCGGGGCGCG
>CAYPIT010000280.1:0-1675 GCA_964410825.1 uncultured Nitrospiraceae bacterium | reverse complement strand
TATCACTGTAAATAGTCGAGAATGTGTATGGGTACCTTCTAAAAAATAGATATGGAAACGAGTTTATTTCAGATGTTAAATAAATTGGTGGGGTGGTTAGTTTTTATCCACAAAACTTCCGATAAGCTGAAATACCCTCTCATGCCCCTTGCAGCAAAGAATATTGTGATAGGAATAGTTAAGCATAATGTATTCTTTATCTTCAGACCCCAACAGCTTATAGAATTTTCTTGATCCTTTTGAGTCAGTTATCGGATCATTTAATGCTTGAATTATCAAGGCAGGGGACTTTATATTCTTAAGTCGAGGCATAAGGCTTTCCACAAAGTGCTCGATCTCCCTGATTCCATTCACCGGATTTCTCAAGTAACAAAATTCGGGGCATTCAGGTTTATTTTCAATATATTCGTTTTCCTTCTTATCCTCTTTAACAAACCTGATGAGTTTGTTAACAATATCCATTGAAGGAGACATTCTATTTATTAAGTCGTTAAGCCTTCTTGGGGGGCTGATAACAAAAATAGCTTTTATCTTCATAAATCTTTCCGCAAGATCAAGGGCAAGTGCTCCACCGGATGAGAAACCACCGACAATAATCTCCTCACAATTATTCACCAAATAGGCACACCCCTCATTAACCGAGTCAATAAAGTCTAGGTAACTTCTTTCATTTAGATCCTCAGGTGAAGTGCCATGACCTTTTAAACGAGGAACGTGAACAAAATAACCCTGTGCTGCAAGATATTCAGCAAGCCCCCTTAGCTCACTTGGAGACGACATATAACCATGTATCAGAAGAATTCCTGTCTTACTCAGTTTGCCAATTTTGTATGGCATGCCGATTTCCTTATGCTTAGATTCGCCCTCAAAATAAAATGTTTTATAGTCATCTTCATAATCTTTAATCATCTTATTAAAAATACAATCAGAAACTTTTCCTTTAAGAATGAAGGGAGGTATCCACGCAACTTTCCTGATTACCTTTCTGAGATTAGTTAAGGGCTCGATCTCATTAACCATGACAGAGATTGGGTCATTAATTCTCACTTTATGAAACTCAAAAGTACTTTCAAAATATTCTGTGGTTTTGTATAAAACCTCATCTTTTCGTTCCAGCATTCCTTTTTCCACTGCAAGGTTTATAAAATCGTTAAATTTTTTGTGGGTATCATCGGTCATGATTGGGGACTGAGAATTCAACAGGCTGGTATGAAGGTTTATTCCTATTTTTCTTAAACCACAATGGGTTAAAAGGAGTAGCCTGCGCTTCAAATTTATTACATCGATTTTCCTAAAGGGATAGTCTTTGAGCAATGCCGCAAAAAGGTGATCGTGATTTACGGTAACCATTTGGTAAATAGACCACAGACATTTATCAACAATATCCCGTGTTTCTTTTTTCAAAACTGGCAGAGTAGGAATATCTGAATCACTAAAATCCGTTGTTCTTGAAGTGGAAATTGCTTCCATAACGGTGCTGTTTTTTAAATAACTACCTATTGCTATAGGAACTCCAAAACGTATATCTATATCAGTTTTTTCCAGAAGCATAGCTCCTTCGGTCATTATTTCATCAACTGTTCGTTCTGACAGGTCACCAACAAACCTTTCAGCAAATTGGCTGAGAGCATTTTCCCTTGCATGCATTGGGTAATAGGTAATATTTACAGGGACA
>CAYPIT010000279.1:0-1683 GCA_964410825.1 uncultured Nitrospiraceae bacterium | reverse complement strand
GGTAATGACATGGTGTTATGTGTTACCGCTGTCTAAATCGCCTGTAACAGACTGTTTTATCATGGACCTGATTACATCCTTCCAGTGAGAATTTAACTTGCGAAAATTGTCAAGCAATTCCCTCTCGGTATCAGAAATACCGTTGTAAGTAGCACAGTCCTCGTGGATGGTGCCTGATTTGTCAGGAATTAAGCGGCGACGTAGTTCTGCTTTGTCTTCATCTGATAATACAATATTTATATCAGCAGTATCCGGATCGTTTTCTTGTATTTCGGATGAAGATGATCCTAAAAGATTACCGTTCTTATCCATGAATACGTAAACATCGTTTCCCATATTTGCGGGTACTGGCTGTTTCGTCTCAACAGAATAGACATCGTAAAAAAGACCCCATTCATCGTCATATCCAAGTACAGGCGATAGGGCATTGAGTAGCGCACTGGTAGGTTCTTTTGATTTACCGGTCCTATACTGAGAAAGTGCAGAATTACTTAATCCAGCCTTTTCGGCTACTTGCCGATCAGACATGGAGCCTTTTTTTTCGTCCAAGATTCTTAAAAAATCTAACCTAATTTGTTCTTTGTTTTGATTAGTCATGTTATTTCCCTCACTATCTTTACAAAGATGTATCGCTAATTATTGTAAGCACCTTTAACAAAAAAGCAAATTAATTGTTGACAAAGTATGAAATGCGTGCTTATGCTAACTGTCGCGGTTATCAAAAAGGAGAGATTTATGGACAACAAAAAAGAAGTTTTTATGGAAGTGCTTAAAAAGGAAAGAGAGAAGGCGGGATGGTCTCAGCGGGAATTGGCAAAGAGATCTGGCGTTTCAAATGGATTGATTGGTCAGTATGAAACAAATTGCAAGAAAAACCCGTGCCCAACTCAACTCATTGCCTTGGCGAAGGCATTGGGCAAAAGAAAGTATTTTTTTGTAGAAAGTGCATACAGCGGCTAGCGCTCTCACCAGCAGGCGATAAGGGATTTATGGGTAAGAAAAAATATGAATGCACATGATAAAGAACAAATAAGGTTGAGTTTTCTTAGAGTCCTTGATGAAAAAAAGGGCACAATGTCCGATCGTGAAGTTGCACAGAAGGCAGGGCTGAGCAACTCTGCCATATCACATTACAGGACCGGAAAATCAAAAGAACCTACCGGCGCGCTACTCAATGCCCTATCGCATGTACTTGGATATGATGATGAGTGGGGTCTTTTTCATGATCTCTATTCTGTAGAGTCGAAAGAGTCGGTATCCGCAGTTATTGAAAGCTCGTTTATTCATAATTTGTCAACAATCGGTATGACCCGGCGCGCATGGCATCCAAAAGAGGTCTCTCAGATTATAGGCAAAAAGCAAAACACAATTAACAAGGCGATCGGTCGTGGTCTGCTCAAGCGCAGTGTTGGGCGGGGTCGGATGTGCAGTCAGCAGGACATCTTTGAGTATTGCGGGCTGTGGGTTGAGCCGCAGGAAGTGGTGGTCGGATGCTGATACTGCGTGTGGAGCGGTTGGCAGCTATGCCAGAGGATGTCCGCAAGGGTAGGGGTAACATATTTGACGAAATCTTAAAGCGCAGGCGCGAGGAACAGGCCCGAGAAGCCCCCGCGTCTCGCCCTGTCTCAGCCAACAAAGGCCAACGCTATATGTACACATGTCGCTCGAGCTGTGTGCTGTTTT
>CAYPIT010000278.1:0-1685 GCA_964410825.1 uncultured Nitrospiraceae bacterium | reverse complement strand
AAGTTATGACGTTGAAGGTATGCACGTAGGTACTATTGCGGCAGGACGTATTGGATATGATATGTTAAGACACATTTCAACTGCTGTATCTACTATAGTGTGTATTTGTTCATGTTTTGTTTAAATTTGTTAGTGGCAGCGGTGATGATATTATTTAAATGGCTCAATCCGGGTTTCTCAAAGGAAATTCAGCTGTTTTTAAGGAGATTATAAGCAAAATTTAGGGGGATTTTTTAAGATCATAGGCTCTTGATTCGACAAAATCTTTAACCCCTAAGGGAGAGCCTATGACCAACAGTAAATTTATCAGAAAACTATTTCATTTGCGAGATGTAATTGTAAAAAATTTCAATTTTTCAAATTATGGGAAAGAACTTCACCTACACATCAAGCCTTATAAATGTGGAGCTGAATGCCCTGAATGCGGCCGTAGATGCAAAATTATCCGAAAAATGGATGAAGAACGGGTGTGGAGAGATTTAATGATCAGCGGTACATCAGTATTCTTTCATTATAGGCTCAGAGAGATTAATTGCCCTACTCACGGTAGAGTCCAGGAAAAGATCCCCTGGGCAGAAGCCTATAGTAGAGTCACCTATCGATTAGAATACCTGGTTCTTGCTTTTTCTCAAATTATGACCCAGAAAGCCGCTGCCAAAACACTGAATATTCCGAAGTCCACTTTTTCAGACATTCTGCATAGAAGTATAACCCGGATTCGGGATGGCCATAAGGTCAGAGGACTGAAGAGTATTGGAATCGATGAAATATCTTATTGCAAAGGCAAGAAATATGCGACCATAGTATACGACATGGATAAAGGCTGTGTTGTCTGGGTAAAAAAGGGCAAAGGCCGTGAAACAATCGATGAGTTTTTCGAAAATGAACTGTCTGAATATCAGAGAAGTCAGATTAAATTTGCCAGTTGTGATATGGCAAGAACATACATCGGAGCCATTAAGGATTACTGCGAAAATGCCACTCTTGTTATCGATAAGTTTCATGTTGTCAAGGCATTGCATGAAGCTGTAGATGAAGTCCGGAAAGAAGAATGGCGTAATATGGAAGGTGATGAGAAGAAATATTTAAAAGGTTTACGGTGGCTGTTATTTAAGCATTCAAAAAACAGGACGAAATCGAATACCCGGTTATTAAACCAACTTCGAAACGGAAACCGCAGAATACATAGGGCCTGGGTGCTTAAAGATGAGTTTGCGGAGTTTTGGGATTACCTGTATAAGGGTTCAGCGGAGAAATTTATTAAAGGCTGGATGACTTCAGTTCGGCGAAGCCGTCTTAAGCCAATGATAAAGTTTGTGAAAACTCTGGATAAACATTTTTCCGATATCATAACATACATAGGTACAAGTATCTCAAATGCAATGGCTGAAGGTATCAACAGAGTTATACGCCAGGTGAAGAATAGAGCCAGTGGATTTCAAACCTTAAATGCATTTTCTGACATGATATACCTTGTGGTTGGTGACCTTGATATTCCTGAACAGATACCGGCAAGATTCCGTACACTGAAAAATGCTTGATTTTAGAGGGAATTTGATGAATTTAGCTTTTGAGAAACCCGGAAATAGCCAATATTATCGGTATAATGGGTAAGGGCTTTGTACGGAGTGGTGTGGGCAGCGGCAGGTTTATCCTATCCCCGCGGGGTGGGGTTCAGGTGGGGG
>CAYPIT010000277.1:0-1689 GCA_964410825.1 uncultured Nitrospiraceae bacterium | reverse complement strand
TATATTAATATTTCAGCATCAGTATTATTTGTTGATATATTTATTGTTACACAGGAAATAAAAAAGTAGGTTGTGCTAAAATAAAATTATAATATGCTGGGATTCTTGTTACATATTGCAGGTAATCCCGGATACAAATGTTGTCAAACAGCATTATAAATAATAACTGAGGGATATCACACAGCTGGATGAGGAATATTCCTCAGCGCTTTAATAAATTGTATTTCATCATTTTGTACCTGAGTTTATCTCGGGTCAAACCCAACAGCCGGGCAGCATGAGTTTGGTTGCCCTGTTCATTGTCCAGTGCCCACTGAACCAGTAATCTTTCTATGTCAGCGAAGGAGCGGCCTTTGAAAAGTGATTCATAACCAACCTCCCCGGTAACTGATTGAAACTCGGCAGATGAATTATTAATCGATTTATCACGAATATAATTTGGGAAATGCCAGGTCTCAATGATACTGGGTCTCTCCAATAGGAAAATACGCTCGATTGTATTCTTTAATTCTCTTACATTGCCTGGCCAATCATAACCAAGGATCATGTCCAGAGCGCTCTTTGACACAGTCTTCACATGATAATTAAATTGGCTATTGAACAAACTGATGAATCTCTCGACTAATCCCTTAATATCCTCTTTTCTATCTCGAAGTGATGGTAATATCAGGGAAATTACATTCAACCTGTAATATAGATCTTCTCTGAAATTATTGTTCTTCATTTCCATTGCGAGATCTCTATTGGTGGAAGCAATAATTCTCACATCGACTTTTAGTTCTCTTGTTCCCCCCACCCGGTAAAAGGTCTGAGTTTCGATAAAACGTAATAGTTTCGATTGGAAATTGATTGGGATTTCACCAATTTCATCCAGAAAGACCGTACCACCATTGGCCATCTCCACCTGCCCCAATTTCCTGTTTTTGGCATCCGTAAACGCACCCTTCTCATGTCCGAATAGTTCACTGGACAGCAGGCTTTCAGATAATGCGGCACAGTTAACGGTAATAAAGGGCTTCTTTTTTCTAGGACTGTGTTCGTGGATGACCCTTGCCAACGTATCCTTTCCAGTGCCTGTCTCTCCCAGCAGCAATATAGTTCCTTTGTCACTTTTAACAATCTTTTGTACTGATTCAATAATCTTTTTCATTGATGGTGATAAACTGACAAAATCTCCTATCTGGAACAATTGTTGATCCTGCCTTTTCATTATATCAACATTCTGATACACTACCTTTTCCTTCATTGCCCTGTTTATCAAAATCGATAATTCATCAAAATTTAATTGTTTATTTAAATACTCAAACGCACCAAGCTTCAAGGCTTCCACCGATACCTTTTGAGTACCATACGCAGTCATAAAAAAGAATATTGTCTCATCCCTGATGTCCTGAAGCATCTGTAGAACTTCAATACCATTTATATCTGGAAGTCGAAAATCCACAAATAGCAGGTCCGGAGGATCTGCTTTAGCAATCTTGATCCCATCTTTACCGAATTCGGTCAGTGAAACATTGCGTAATTTTAAGTCAGAAACGCGTAATTGCAGCGCGCTAACTCTTTTTGAATCTGAGTTTAATGTGCCTGTCTTTGAAGTGAAGGACATACCTGTTGTGGATATTGATGACAGCATACGAACAACGCACTTGTGTTTGTGTGCTGTAAATAACTCTATGGTGGGCGGCAGAG
>CAYPIT010000276.1:0-1752 GCA_964410825.1 uncultured Nitrospiraceae bacterium | reverse complement strand
AAGAATATTATGGTCCTTCACCTTTATACTGCCTGATGTCGGCTGAAGATAACAAGTGAGCATCCTCATAGTCGTTGTCTTGCCTGCGCCGTTAGGGCCGAGCAGCCCGAGGATCTCTCCTCTTTTTATCTCAAAAGAAATCTCATCAACAGCGCATGCATCACTGTAATACTTTGTCAGATTATCTATCTGAATCATATATATAACCGTTCCAGCCGTCTCATCAGTTCCAACCGATCATAAAGATATTCTTTTGAGAAAATTATTTTATACAAAAAGAAGATGATTTTTCAATATTGCAAAATGTAGGGGCGTCTCTTGCGGGTGCCCTTTTTTTAGAATTGCATATGGGTGTTACAGTCAGGAACGGGTAAAGACAGGGCCGGCACCCTAAAGAAGGGCAGGCGCAAGACCTGCCCCTACATATCAATTAACGTTCACCGTAGCCTTATTCACACCGGTATTTCCTGTCTGGGGATCATATGCATAGACCATGATCTCATATGTACCTTTTTCTGAAACACTTGCCATCCCCTTGAATGTACTCGGTCCGGCAAATTTCATATCTACAGTACCGGTAATTTCACCTTTATGTTTTATGAGTGCTTTTATTTCATATTTACTGGAATCCCATAACCCGCCCGGGGTTAAAGAGCACCCTCATATCATTACAATGCGGGCCTGTATCGGGATGTCAGCTTTACTGCCGGTCAGTTTAACTTCATTTGCGGTCTGTGTATAAATTGAAAAACCCGGAACTTCTACAATCACTCCGTCACCGGTCATGTGCTTCCCCGGTATCATCCAGACCTGTGTAGAGCTTTTAACTGTATCCGGCTTAAAACCGTACGGCGCTTCTACATCTATAGTGACAAGTCTGGGTTCATCAATATTAATTACTGTTTCAAACTTTGCGGTTGCAGAATCTGTCAGCTTTCCGAACCTTACATGCGGGGCAACCATTATCTTTTGTGTGTTTCCTGTACCACCGGCAGTCAATCCCTCAGCCAGGACATTTCCTGTTTCAGTGTCCTTTACAACAATGCGTGCCCCTCCCATTGAAGTGCCCACAAACTTTGCATCCCTGGACTTTGCCCTGACAACCAGTTTTGTCGGGACAGCTCCAGCAATGCCAAATGATAAAATCCCGGCAAAGAGGACAGTCGCAGTAAGAATTCTTTTCATATTAGCCTCCTGTATCTGTTTTAATAAGTCAATTATGCGACATACCAGTTTATCAAAAATCTGAATTTATATCCTGATCACATTATTCTATTAAGAAAATTAATACGTTTGATCTTTTTTCTTGAATAATAATGGATATGTACGATATTATTTCAGGACTCCGCACTATGCTTAAGAAAAACAAAATATATTCCCGGATATTATGTTTTTTATAATCTCTATTGATGTTTTCAAACGAAAGGATTATTACCAATGTATAACCTCGTAAGCTTTGCCGGAATATTTATCCTGATGTCATTCGCCTGGCTATGTTCCACAGACAGAAAGATCGTGAACTGGAGGGTCATCATATGGGGCTGTGTCCTGCAGTTATTATTTGCCCTCTTTATTTTTGTCATTCCTGCAGGAGCTAATATGTTTATGTTCATAAATGATGCTCTCGTTAAAGTGATTGATGTCGCAAGCTCAGGCACTAAATTCCTGTTCGGCAGGCTCGCGCTTCCGCCCGGAACAACAAATGAGTGGGGAGAGGAATCTCTCGGTTTTATATTCGCAGTCCAGGTTCTC
>CAYPIT010000275.1:0-1759 GCA_964410825.1 uncultured Nitrospiraceae bacterium | reverse complement strand
ACCCCTGAATCCTTGTCCCCTTGAATCCTCGAACCCTTTATTCAACAATCCTTCCATCCTTCATCCTGACTGTTCTGCCGCACTGATCGGCCAGACTATCATTGTGCGTAACAATTATAAATGCAATACCTGATTTATTAAGGTCAAGCAGGAGGGCCAGAAGATCTTCACCTGTTTGAGTATCAAGATTCCCGGTAGGTTCGTCTGCAAGAACTACTTCGGGGTCAAGCATCAGGGCCCTGGCAACAGCTACTCTCTGCTGTTCACCGCCGGACAGTTCGCCCGGTTTATGCAGTAGCCTTTTCGAAAGGCCGACTGCTTTCAGAAGTCGCTCCGCTTTGCTTTGTGCTTTCTTTTTGGATAATCCCGCTATTAGTGCAGGCATCATGGCATTTTCCATTGCGTTGAACTCGGGCATCAGATGATGGAACTGAAAAACAAATCCAATCGTTCTGTTTCTGAAATCAGCAAGCTCATCATTGTCCAGTCCAAACACGTCCTGACCGGAATAGAGGACCTCTCCAGACGACGGTCTGTCAAGTGTACCCAGTATGTGAAGCAATGTGCTTTTGCCAACACCTGAAGGTCCCATCAGAGCGGTCATCTCACCTTTATTGAGACTAAAATCAATCTCCTTTAAAACCCGGAATGATCCACCCGGTGCAGCAAATACTTTATTCAGCCCCTTAACCGATATTAATTGGTCCATCATATTACCTGTTTTCATCCTCGCCAGGGCTCATGGCTTCCTTAATTTTCTTAACATTCTTAGTGACTTCTTTGCTCCCCTCAATAAACTCATCAACTGAATCTCCAAAATCAGTAACTGTTTTTCCCATAATTATGAGTCCGTCCCCAATCCACCTGAATGGCTCTCCGCCCTTCCAGATAGCGAGTGACACCGTTAAAAAAACAAGAAAGAAAACTAAAGTTATGCCCTTAAAAATAAATTTAAACATTATCCTTTTTCACTTTGCAGCTAATATCCAGTAAATAACATTTATGTAAGCACACAGTTTATACACAGACTCTATCAAGTCCTTCATTCATATCTCAACGGCTCTACTGGATCCTGCTTTGCCGCCTGCCATGACGGATATAGCGTAGCCAGAAAGCTGATGGCTATTGCTGCTGCTGACACAACAATAAAATCAAGGACGTCAACTTTGACCGGCAGGTAACTTAAATAATACACATCAGGAGGTAAATTTATAAACTTATAGGTTTTCAGGAGCATGCATAATAGATATCCTCCCGTTACACCAATGATAGTTCCGGTGACACCAATTATTAATCCATGAATCATGAAAATCGACATAATGCCGCTGCTTTTAGCTCCCATGGCCTTCATAATAGCGATCTCCCTGCTTTTTTCCATCACAATCATGATCAGGTTGCTGACAATATTAAAAGAGGCGACAAGAACGATCAATGTAAGAATGATAAACATGACTAACTTCTCAAGCTTAAGGGCCGAGAACAGGTTCCTGTTCATCTGCATCCAGTCCTTAACGTAATATGAAGACCCCATGAAGGTTTCTTTTTTACCTTGTTCAGGGCTAAGAGCTCTTTCGATTTTGTCAGATATTTTTTCTGCATTATAAATATCATCAACTTTGACTTCTATGCCGGTAACCGAATCTCCATAGCCGAAAAACTTCTGTGCCTTGCCCAGATCAATAAAAGAAAGAGTCGAATCATATTCATACATCCCTGCCTCGAAATATCCGACCACTTTAAATTTCTTCATCTTCGGCAT
>CAYPIT010000274.1:0-1772 GCA_964410825.1 uncultured Nitrospiraceae bacterium | reverse complement strand
TTTTTCCATGACGGACGCAGACTGGAGATTCACATAAAGCTCATCAACAGAGAATAAGGTGTCAGAGTTATTACGATCTTTAATACTCAAGCCGGCAACAAGGACTGAAAGGGCGTAGGGGTTAAAGAGCATACCCCTGATCACAACTTCCCGGTTAAGCTGTTTCGAGAGTCCCTTGGCAAGATAATGCTTGGCAATCGGTGATACAATAAGAAAACCGGTGACTGTAAAAACGGTTATAAGAATGATTAACCACTGAGCCGCCTTTAAAAGGAATCTCCTGGATTGCATTTTGTACCTGACTTTAAATATTGTTTATACTTTTTCCGCTCTTAATATTAGGCACTGCGAAGACCATATAGCGTCTATATATAAATTGCATGCTTATTCAAATGTCATTCCACGACCTGTCTACCAGCAGGCAGGCTTGATCGGGGCATCCAGTATTGTCAATATGTTATGCATTGTCCGGTCAAGCCGGACAATGCATATGATTACTTTATACACAGACACTATATAAGTATTATATCATTATTATACGAACTCCCCTTTTGCAACCAGCACAACACTGCCTCCTACATGAACATCCACACTGCCCTCTTCTTCCTCCGCTCTTAGATGAATGAGTGACGGCCTCCCTATCTCATAACCCTGCTCAACCCTTGCATTGATTTTTGAGGCGTCTGAATACCGGTGCTTGACCAGATAACCGGCCAGACATCCGCCTGCACTGCCCGTTGCAGGGTCTTCTGTAACGCCATAATAGTCGGCAAACATGCGGGCATTGTAGTCATGTTCATCTCCATATGTCTCCGGGCAGAATATGAAAATGGCCTTGGCCGCTGTCTGTTCTATTAATTTATAATATTTTAATAGATCGATTTTTACCTTTTTAACTGCAGACAACTTCTTTATGGGAACAATAATAAAAGGCAGGCCTGTTGAAACTTCCTGAACAGGGAACCTGGGATCAATGTCTTTTTTGTCAATACTCAGGACCGGAGCAATGCTGTCCGGACTCATGACATCCATAAATTCGGGTTCATTCTGCTTCATCCATAATATAGTGGGAGTATTTCTGTCGTTGTATTTAAACCATACCGGAATCTGTCCTGCTTTTAAGTTTAGTTTCACTTTCTTTATCGGTTTCTGAATAATCTCATGCTGTATGACAAATGCGGTTCCCAGGGTCGGGTGACCGGCAAATGGGACCTCCTGCCGGGGAGTAAAGATGCGCACGTTATATCCGTTGGCAATCAACTTTCCGGAGGTAATGAACGTAGTCTCCGAAAAATTCATTTCTTTTGCAATGTTCTGCATGACATCAGCAGACAGCATCCGGGCATTCTCAATCACTGCAAGCTGATTGCCGGTGTACTTTTCGCCGGTAAATACGTCAAGTATGTAAAACTGGAGTTTTTTCATGGTAAATTTCCTTTTATAGTCAGTATGTTGAAATAAGTAGTCCTGTAACTTGTCATTAATTATATAGCAGATTAAAAAACAGGGTTCAAGGATTCAAGGATTCGAGGGTCCAAGGGTATTAAAAGCCCCGGGTAATAGCCTGATAGTTAAGAGGATTATGTAATACAAGAGTTATATATATTGAACAGCCTTGCAGTGAGTATATAATAAAGCCATCTTCCATACCCTTGAACCCTCGAATCCTTGAACCCTCGGCCCCTTTCCTCCACCTTTACTCTCTCCCAAATATTGTGATAATATTGAGGTTGCACTATTATTATATTATTCAATTTTAGGAGAGTCTAAAT
>CAYPIT010000273.1:0-1784 GCA_964410825.1 uncultured Nitrospiraceae bacterium | reverse complement strand
TTCACAAATGGAGTGCAGGCGCTACAAGATATAAAAAAACAGCCAGAGCAGTTTGATCTTATAATAACTGACTTGACTATGCCCTATATGACAGGTATTGAGCTCACAAAAGAAATTCTTGCCATTAACCCTCGACTGCCAATTATCCTTAACACCGGACTCAATGAGACACTTAACAAAGAAAAATCTTTGGCAGCCGGGGTTAGTGAATATTGCGAAAAACCAGTTAACACTAAAAAGTTACTTCGGACTGTCCGGAAATTATTGGATGCCTAATGTGACAAATATTATTAGGGAATTTGGCTGTGTCCCAAATTGCTTTATCCTTGCCAGCCAGAGGCTTCAACTCATCGTTTTTTAAATATCCTTTGGTATAGATAATCTCGTTCATTGCCAAGGGGCATTCACCGCTAATCTCTCTTAGGGGCTGTTAAATAATAAGTGTTACATGTTTAGGGACGGAGATATTGTGTAATTCCATTCCCCGTGAAACTCATGCTTATTCAGTTGGATCTTTTTCAACTCTTTATCTGTTACCTTGATGCCTTTTTCGTATTTCGTTGTGTCAATCTCACACTTCACAGAAAGGCCACTTTTCGTTCGGGTAGAGGCAATCAAGTTTACAATCACCTCATGAGAGATCAATGGTTTACCTCGCCAATTCATAGTGATAAAAGAAAAGAGACGATGCTCTATTTTGTTCCACTTGCTTGTGCCCGGTGGGAAATGACTAACCGTTATCTCAAGGCCTGTGTCATCTGCAAGTTGTTGCAGTTCCTTTTTCCACAATCTGATCCTATAGCCATTACTTCCGCCACCATCTGCTGTAATAAGGAGTTTATTGGCATCAGGGTAAACATCTTTTCCCATCTTGACCCACCAGCGCCTAATGCTTTCAACTGCAAATTCAGAGGTGTCGGCACTGGTGCCTAAATTAACCCAGCCTTTATTTTGGGTGACATCATACACCCCGTACGGAGCAACCTTTCCGCCTTCAAGAGGAAAATCGTGAACTTGAACTCGCTCAGGTTTTCCTTTGGGATGCCACTCTTTTCCAGGGTTCCTGAAATCGCCCACCAGCTCCTTCTTTTTTGTGTCTACAGATATGACCGGTTGTAGGCTATCTTGAAACTTGCCAATTTGACTATAGATATACTCAAACTGCTCATTACGGTCAGGGTGCTTGCTTCCTTCTTTAACTTTTTGGTTTGCCTGTAGACTGTACCCCATATCTTTCAATAGAAAAGACACGGCAACATAACTGACATCAATCCCCTTGCTTTTTAATTCAGCCGCTAACACCCTGACACTTTTACATGTCCAACGCAGGGGCGATTCCGGATCACCACGAGTTGCAGGATCTAACAGTGCTTCAAGTTCCTCTCGAATGTTTGGGTGCTTTTCTTCTATTGATTTGCGTCCGCCACCTTTTTTCCTAATTGCAGCTGGTGCTGATGGCGGCTTGTTTTCACAGTCTGCATTTTTTAATTCCTTACACCCCACAGTGATTGCTCTTCTTGACACTCCTGTCGCACGAGACACAACACTGACACCGCCATATCCATAAGATAATGCTTCCGTTGCTGACCAAAGGCGTCTTGATCGCTCATCCAGAAAGGGAGAGAGCAAGGAAAATTTATTTTTTACAATTTCATGTACCATACCATCATGATACACGACACTACTTCATTTTTCAACAAACTTGTTACAGTTATTTATTAACAGTCTCTTACTTGACATAGAACAGTATGATTCACTGTTAGCAAATCCAATAGCCGGAGCAT
>CAYPIT010000272.1:0-1797 GCA_964410825.1 uncultured Nitrospiraceae bacterium | reverse complement strand
ATATATGGAGGTACAAAATGAAGACTTATGTTTGCCAGATTTGCGGTCATATTGCATTCGATGAAGCTCCTGTAGAATGTCCGGTTTGCAGAATGTCGATAGAGAACTTTGAAAACGTTCCCGATGCCATTAAAACCCCTGCTGACCCTGACAACCTGAGCGAATTGGAAAAGAAGCATGTACCTCATGTATCTGTAGACAGGAAATGCAGTTCAGAGCATGGCGAAGGATGTACAGATGTGCATATCAGGATTGGAAAGATCCAGCATGTAATGGAAACAGAGCATTTCATTGAGTTTATTGATTTCTATGCCAGTAAGAAATATCTGGCAAGGGTTATTTTGACACCGCAGCAAATTCATCCTGAAGTAAGTCTGTGCTTAAACGTTAATACCGGGAAACTTACCGTGATCGAGAACTGTAATGTTCACGGAAGCTGGATAACAAAAATTAAGCTGGATGAGGATATATAGTAATAATCTTGAGTTTCCCTTATCATTGCCGACTGAAGTCGGTTTTTGACTTTAAGTACAGACAGTATATTATCAACCAGACAAAGCAGGCAGGATATTTAAATAAATCCCGATGAATATAATCAGACGCGCCGCAACTCACTTCACTGCGTTAATGGCAATACTTTCATGCCTTCTGTTTTCAGTTAACATATCATATGGCAATTCTCTTGAAGTGACTCAGAGGACTATAGAATCAGGCAGAGTTCTGATCGTTATTTACGATGCAACCGGAACAGAAACAGAAAAAGGGCTTGGGCTTATTATTAATAATGAGGGGCAAATTTTGACGAATCTGTCGCTTATAAAGGACGCGTACTCAGCTGAAATCTTCAGTGAAACGTACTACTACGACGAAATTTCTGTCCTGGCCCGTAATGAGGACTTTGGCCTGGCATTACTCCAGATTGCAGCAAAAAATGAAAAAAATATTGAACTTGATTTTGATTTGGAAATAACCCCTGATGAAGAGGTTTACGTTATCAGTTATCAATCCGGATCAGACAGGAATGTTACCAAAGGGACAATAAAATCAGTCAGCTATAATGAAAAGAATCAGCCGGAGATAATTTATACGACAGCCCCGGTTTTGCCTGAAACAAGTAATGGCCCTCTGATAAATATGGCAGGAAAGGTAATCGGTATATCAACGGTTGATAGCTTAAAAGATCAGACATTTTATGCAACCGGCCCTGGCCCGATCAAATCTTTTCTTTCCGGACCTCTTAAAGCAGAACATCTTCATCCTCCGATGTCTAAAATAAAGTCAAAGTGGCTTATTGAATGGGTAAAAACAGAGGTTATAGGCGGATTGATTTCCTTTGGTGCAACAAAGATTATAGGTATTATTCTTGGGATTGTTGTCCTGTCTTTCTTAATCCAATCGTTTTTGGATAAAAGGGCTTTTAAATAAAATATCGCCGGTAGTCCCTGATATTGCCTGAAAAACCATGTATCAGGGGACAGCAGCTATTTACTGACTTTCATCTCAATAGTATTGGACTGGATCCCTACTACCTCAAGCACCGGGGCCTCAAGCTCGCTTATCTTATCGGCGAGTTCTTCAAGCGATCCTTTGTATTTAACTTCAAGAAGTGCTATTCCTGACTGAAAACTCCTGGTAGTGACCCCTCCGAAGCCGCGGACCCCTTTCAGCCCTTTTTTAAGCTGTGATACGTCCTTGAAGGAAGCGCCTGAAAGGCTCAGTTCGTAAGTCGCAATCTGGTACACGTCCTTGCTCCACTGCCCGAGTATACCTGCTATCATTTCCCCGGCCAGCTCTGAT
>CAYPIT010000271.1:0-1798 GCA_964410825.1 uncultured Nitrospiraceae bacterium | reverse complement strand
TAAAAGAAGTTCGATAATATTTTTTCTGACTCTATTTATAACATCAGTATCAGTTGTAATCTCCATATTTTCAGCTACAGGCGTTGTACAGGAAGAAAGAGGTCTTGGCACACCTTTTACATGTACAATACACAAACGGCAGCCACCGTATGGTTCAAGTCGATCATCCTGACACAATGTAGGAATAAAAATGCCCTCTCTTTTTGCAACCTGAAGAATCGTCTTATGTTCTTCACATGATATATTCCTGCCGTTAATTTTTATTGTTATCCTGCCTTCAGACAACTTAACCCTCCTTTATTCATTTATTCCCATAAATAATCAACCATACTAATAAACTTGTCATTCATGTTTCTAAGAATATGAGTAATTTCAATAGCAAGTGAACGAACCATCTTGTAAGCGGTTTTTGGATTCTTTTCAAGAAATTTATCCATATCCGCTTTTCTGATTATAAACAGATTAGTCTTACTGAGCGCTTCAACAGATGCAGAGTGAGACCTCCCGTCAAGAAGGGAAAGTTCCCCGAAGAAACTGTCTTTTTTAAGAACCGCAAGCACCTGTTTGCCACCTTCTTTTGTTTTTCTCGTAATCCTGACCTTACCGCCATTAATGATATGAAGTCCCTGTTCCGTGTTCCCTTCCCTCCATATCATAGATCCTTTTCGAAACGAAGCTTCTTTGACAATTGATTTGACCTTTTTAAGTTCATCATTTGTCAGGTCTTTGAACAATGATATTTTTTTTAATTGATCTAACGTCGCCATAGCGCCTCCAGAAAAATTAAAGATAAAACATTAAAAATAAAAATTAAGGAACTCTTTTCCCACATTTTTTATCTTTTATCTTTAATCTTTGATTTATTTTTACATTATTGCATAAAACTGACACGCATCATAGCATGCGCCGCATTTTATACATTTTTCTCTGTCTATCTCTGCAGGCTCTTTCTTTTCCCATGAGATTGCCGAAGAAGGACAGACCCTGAAACATTTTCCACACATCTTGCAAAGCTCCATACTTACTGTGTACTGGCGCAGCGCCTTGCAGACCCCTGCCGGACATATCACATCATTAATATGGGCCTCATACTCTTCCCTGAAAAATTTAATTGTCGAAAGAGCAGGGTTAGGCGCTGACTGTCCAAGACCACATAGAGAAGCGAGTTTAATATCTGTTCCGAGTTCTATCAGGGTATCAATATCTGCCTTCTTTCCTTTTCCTTCCGTTATCCTGATTAATATCTCGAGCATTCTCTTGGTGCCGATCCTGCATGGAACACACTTACCGCACGATTCATTCTGGGTAAAACTCAGAAAGAACCTTGACATATCAACCATGCATGTCGTGTTATCCATTACAACCATGCCGCCAGAACCCATCATTGAACCTATCCGGATTAATGATTCATAGTCTACCGGCATATCAATATGAGAAGCAGGAATACAACCACCTGAAGGACCTCCTGTCTGTACGGCCTTTAGCTGGCGGTTCTTTTGCTCCATGCCACCGCCTATATCGTAAATAATCTCCCTCAGGGAAATACCCATTGGAACTTCTATCAATCCGGAGTTCCTGATCTTACCTGTTAATGCAAAAACTTTTGTACCTTTGCTTTTTCGTGTACCTACAGATGAGTACCACGAAGCACCTTTAGTAATAATTGAAGGAATATTTGACAGTGTCTCAACATTATTAATGACAGTTGGTTTGCCCCAGAGTCCTTTTATCACAGGGAAAGGAGGCTTTGACCGCGGAAGACCCCGCTCTCCTTCAATAGACGCAATAAGTGCTGTCT
>CAYPIT010000270.1:0-1799 GCA_964410825.1 uncultured Nitrospiraceae bacterium | reverse complement strand
TTATATTAAGCCTAATCTTACGGGCGGGCGGCCTTCCCGTGACGGCTTGACCGCAGACATTGGTACAGTAAGAGCAGTCCTTGAACGGCTTCACGATTGTCCCAGAATAACAGTCGGGGAATCATGCAGTGATACAACCAGGGCATTTGATGAACTCGGATACCGTAATCTTGCAGAAGAATTCCCGAATGTGCAGCTTGAGGACATCCGCACAGCTGAAATAGTCTGGAAAACGATACCCAGACCTTTTCACACGAAGGAAATGCCTTTTAATTCTACAGTGTTTGAACATGACTACGTGATAAACATAGCAAAAATGAAGACACATTCACTGGCTGGAGTCACTTTATGTCTGAAAAATATATTCGGTTTTATTCCTACACGTAAACAAAAACTTATGTACCACCCGTTTATCCGTAAAGCAATGCTGGATATGAATCAGGTAGTGTCGAGCCATTTCAGTATAGTTGACGGTGTATGGGGGAACGAATTTGACGAAATACAAAGCACCCCAAAATATACAGGTGCCATAATTGCCGGGAAAGATTTGCTGGCCGTTGATATGATCGCTGCACAGACCATGGATATAAATGTGGATGATATCGATACATACAGAATGGCTTTTGAGTTGTGGGGCAGACCTGAGATTAATCTTCTGGGCAGCGGGCTTGATGAAGTAAGGACAGAATTCAGACAGGGCTGCCTGTTTACTACCAGACTGCGATATATAAAAGAAACGGCTGCCAGTCTTGCATACCGCGCGGTTAGCCGTCATTAGATGATCTGACTTTTCTTATAACAAAATTTTTAACACCGTAAACCGCCTGACCCAGAGCAATGCCGCCGTCATTAGGAGGAACCAGCTGGTGAATGAGAGGGACGAATTTTCTATCTCTTAAACTTTTGAATGCGTTTTCAAGTATAACAGAATTCTGGAAAACGCCTCCGGACAGCGCCACATATGAAACACCGGTTTCTTTCTTTAACAGTCCCGCAACTAAGACAATAATCTTTACTATCGTATTGTGAAACTTCTTTGCGATTACTTCTTTAGGCACTTCCATATTTAAATCATTGATTATCATTTCAATGACAGGTCTCTGGTCAATAATGTTCTTTTCAATGCTGAATGGATATGAACCTGTTTCATCTGACCTGACAGCCAGTTGTTCCAGCGCTGCTGCTGCCTGGGCATGATAAGATACTTTATGTTTTAAGCCTATAATGGATGCAACGCCGTCAAACAGCCTTCCCATGCTCGTTGTGACCGGGGAGTTAATATTTTTTCGGAGCATATTCAGGAGGAAAGATTTTTCTTCACGGGTTAGAGCACTAAAATCAATCTCGTTTGTCCTATCCCTGAATGTTTCATACAAAAGCGACAGGGCGGTCCGACAGGGATTTTTTACTGCCATGTCTCCGCCGGGCAGTTTAAACGGACGCAAATGAAATGCTCTTTTGAAACTGCCGTAAGAAGCTAATAAAACCTCGCCTCCCCATATTGTCCCGTCACTGCCGTATCCGGTTCCGTCAAAGGCAAACCCGATTACTTCATTATCTTCAGGGATATCGTTTTCGATCATGCAGGATAAAATGTGGGCATAGTGATGTTGTACCTTAAGCAGTTTATCGCCAAAGTGCTTTTCCCCGTATTTTGTGCTGTAATATCCCGGGTGCATGTCCGAGACCACGACCTCCGGATTAACACTGAATAAATTAAGGAAATCATCAACGGTCTCTTCATAAAACTCCATGGCCAGCGGGGTATCAAGGTCTCCTATATGCTGGGACAGAAAAAC
>CAYPIT010000269.1:0-1810 GCA_964410825.1 uncultured Nitrospiraceae bacterium | reverse complement strand
GTATGCAGTGGGCGCAGTCGGCTGAATACCATGAATGGCAGTCCAAGGTTCAGCGAAGGAGCAAACAATTCCAGGGCGATCCAAACACCGACCAGCATGCCGACGACACCCCATATCATGGTTGCGTAGGCAAAATTCCGAACTGTTTTATTGTCATAATAAAAAGTTTCAACAGCCATTCTTAACTCTTCTCCGTTTTATTGACTTCTTTTGTCTTCTCGTTGAAATCCTCAAATAATATCCTCATTGCGGGGGTATGCCTGTCATCATACTGACCATTCTTAATTGCCCAGACAAACGCAACTAAAAATCCCGATGAAACGATGAAACCCGCGATGATTAAAATGAAAATTACACTCATATTGTTAACCAGAGATGCCAAACTTACATTGATTAAAAAACATATAACAAGGTCTAGCTTACACTTTAATTCATTAGTAATATTTAATTTCTGACCATTAATGCAGCTGCATATAAACGTATTATTTTTAATAGTATCAAAATTTTTTCCCCTGGAGCAACCCCCTGTGTCCGGCTGAATACCGAGTCATAAAAGCAGCAAAAACCACAACTGAAATCGAGCTTACCGGCATTAATACAGCTGAGATCAAGGGGGATAATTTTCCGGTAACTGCGAAAGCAAGCCCCAGGATGTTATACAGCAGCGATATGCCAAAACTAACATATATTATTTTCACTATATCCCGGGTGTGCTGCATAATTGCTGGAATCCTGTCAAAACTATTTGCATCGAGGATGCCATCACAGGCGGGAGAAAAAGTGTTTTTATCTTCCGATATGGATATTCCTACATTGCTCTGTATCAGAGAACCGGCATCGTTCAGGCCATCGCCCATCATCAAAACATTCTCTCCTCTTTCCTGCAGGTTTCTGATGTGCTCCAGTTTGTTAAATGGGGTCTGGCAAAAATGCAGTTTATCCTCGGAGAAGTATTTTTTCAACTGCGCCTTCTCTGAGTCTTTATCCCCTGATAACAATGAAATATCAAATTCCATGGCCAGAGCTGACAATACCTTTGCCAGGCCCTGTCTGTATTTGTTGTGAAGCCGGAAGTGACCTTTCACTTTACCGTCAATGGAGAAGAAAACGGCCGTTCCGGGAGGGGATTTGCCCTGATGTTCTACAAATGCGTCTGACCCCAATTTCAATAGCTGTCCATCGACAGTCCCTCGGATGCCCATTCCGCGGATTTCTTCGAAGCCTCTGACTGGGAGCAGCTCGGCACCCCTCAGAAAAGCGCAGATCTGCTGGCCCAGCGGATGATTCGTGTGGTATGCCAGTGAGTAGATTTTAGCTCTTTCACTCAAGGTTAGTTTTTCACACTGAATTTCCTGCGGGATAAACTCCACTTCTGATATTCCATTTGTTGTGAGGGTACCCGTTTTATCAAAGACAATTGAGCGGATTTTTGCGAGTCTCTCAATTACCGCAGCATTTTTTAGGAAAAATCCTCTTTCACCAAGTATCCTCATGGCTGTTCCCAGGGCAAAGGGAGCAGAGAGTGCCAGTGCGCAGGGACAAGCTATAATCAGAACTGCGGTAAACGCATTCAGCGCCTGGTAGGTATCGATACGAAACCAGAAGAGGGCGGCACTGCACGCCAAAAGGATTATCGCAGTTGTAAAATATGTACTGATGGCATCCGTAAGATTTGTCAGGTGACTCTGATGATGCCTATTATATATATCTTGATTCCAGAGCCTTGTGAGATAACTCTGCGACACGCCCTTGACTACATCCAGCTCAATAGCTACTCCTACCTGTCGCCCTCCCGCATAAATTACATCCC
>CAYPIT010000268.1:0-1813 GCA_964410825.1 uncultured Nitrospiraceae bacterium | reverse complement strand
CGCTCCAGACGGCAAAGTAATTGGAGATTCGGACGATTTTTCAGCTGATATGGACAATCATGCGGACAGACCGGAAATAAAGGAAGCCAACATGAGAGGCACAGGATTTACCATCCGGTACAGTAATACCATCCACTATGACCTCCTGTATGTGGCAAAAAAAGTCTTTCTGAATGACAAACATCAGGGATTTGTAAGGCTGGCTATTCCATTACAGGATATAAACAGATCAACAAATTCATTACGATTAAAAATCAATCTGGTAGTCATTCTCCTTCTTCTATTATCAGGTTTAATTTTCCTGTGGTACACAAACCGGATCAGACAATATGTAAGCAAAATATCCGACTATTCAGGGGCTTTAAGCCGCGGATTATTCAGGAAACGGCTTTACCTGGAAGGTGCCGGTGAGTTTACCGAACTGGCTGAAAGTCTGAACAATATGGCCACTGAACTGGAATCCACTATTCAAGAAAGAGACGAAGAGACAAACCGTCTAAGTGTAATTCTCAGGAGTATACCTGATGCGTTACTGCTCATTAATACAAAAGATGTTATTGAGCTTTCAAATAATGCGGCAAAAGAGTTGTTCGGTGATTCAGCAATGGAGAGAAAGCCATACCTTGAGATAGTTAGAAGCCCGGACTTCTCAACTCTTATCGATACAGTAAAGCAAGAGCGCATGTCCGGGGCAGTAGACATTGTTATTGACTTTCCGGAAGAAAAACATCTGGCTGTCCGCGTTTCTCCGCTTTCGTACAAAGTCGGTGAAATTTCTGGATTTGTAGCCATTTTTCATGACACAACACAGATTAGAAAATTGGAGCAGATGAGGCAGGACTTTGTAGCAAATGTATCCCATGAAATCAAAACTCCCATAACGGCGATCAAGGGCTTTGCCGAAACTCTTCTTGACGGTGCACTGGCTGACAGGGGAAACGCCACAAAGTTTCTTGGTACGATTGCCTCACACAGCGACCGGTTAAACAGACTGGTAGAAGACCTTCTTACACTCTCCAGAATAGAACTGGGAGTAATTAAAATTCATAAGAGAGAATTTAGTATTAAGGATATTATTGACAGCGCTACAGGGACTCTCGTTGTACAGGCCTCAAAAAAACAGCTGGAAATTAAAAAAACCTTTGATGAAGAAAATCCCATGATCATTGCAGACAGGGACAGACTTGAACAGATCCTCCTCAACCTTCTGGACAATTCCATAAAGTTTACAGAAAAAGGAGAGATTGTCACAGGGACGGCTAAGGAAGGTGATCATAAGTTCTTCTATGTAAAAGATACCGGCTACGGAATACCCGAAAAATACATCCCCCGGGTGGGTGAAAGGTTTTTCAGGGTTGACCCCTCCCGCTCACGAGAGCTCGGCGGCACCGGACTGGGCCTTGCAATTGTAAAACACATTGTAATTGCACACGGGTGGGAAATGACGGTTGAAAGTCAGGTTGAGAAAGGTACTGTAGTAAAAATATTCTATACTTAGTTCTTGCTGAGAAAACTTTGAATTTCATTTTCATATCATTTCAACACTTTTGTCATTTCAAATGTCAGGAGAAATCTTTTGTTATTATAATTGCTTAAGATTTCTCGCTTGGCTCGAAATGACGGAGACCTCTTCGAGCGCTGTTATTCTCTGCAGAATACATTATCATTAAGATATTTGAATAAGTGCCCGGACCTTCTCCTCTACCATTGCCCGGACTTTTCTGAAGCCTTCCTCATCCATATTCTTTGGATCAGGAACCTGCCAGTCTTCACGATTCTTCGCTTTAACAAAGGGGCACTTGTCTCCGCATCC
>CAYPIT010000267.1:0-1816 GCA_964410825.1 uncultured Nitrospiraceae bacterium | reverse complement strand
TCATATACCCTGGATCGCGTTGGTTCTTGCTTTTTCGTTTTCCTTTTACGGATTATTGCGAAAAACTGGGAGAGTCAACTCTTTACCAGGGTTGACCGGTGAACTTCTGGTCCTCACACCATTTGCCATAGCATATTTATTGTGGAGCGGGGGTGGTCCTTCAGGTTTTTTTGGCGGTGCGGGAAAAAACATCATTCTTCTACTGGTGGGAGGGGGTGCAGTGACCGCAATCCCTTTGTTATTATTTGCCCATGGTGCCAGAAGAATTCAGTACATCTCAGTAGGATTTCTACAGTATCTGGCCCCGACAGGTCAATTACTGATCGGAGTCACAATTTATCGGGAGCCGTTTACCTCGGTACACCTCCTGTCATTTTGCCTGATCTGGACAGCATTATCCCTTTACAGTATATCTGCGTTTTCCCGGTTCCGTCAGCAGAAAATACTTCAGCAGGTTTAACATTTTCAGATAATAATCACAGCTTACGGTTTTGTCATTGAGGCAGTGTGAATCTGAGTTCAACTGCATCTGCCCATTGCGGAACGTCGCAACCTTTAGTGACCGATGGTTCGGAAGCGTGATAATTCATTTGAACGAGAGAAACATCAGGTGATAAATTTTGCCCGGTTTAAGGAGTAAAATTATGTCAGACTGGGCAGTGATACTGGGCTCTTCCAGCGGATTTGGTGAAGCTACAGCACGGGAACTAGCAGGTAAAGGTATCAATATTTATGGAATTCATCTTGATCGAAGAGCAGCCATGGAGCGTATTGATCGTTTGGTAGATGATTTAAAGTCCGAAGGAGTTCAGGTTGTTTTCAGAAATATGAGTGCTACGGATGAGGTAAAAAGACAGCAGGTTATTAGTGAACTGAAAAGTTTTGGAGACAATCGGGTAAAAATCCTATTGCACAGTCTCGCTTTTGGTGCCTTAAAACCTGTTATCTCCGAAAATCCCTCTCAATCATTATCCCAAAAACAAATTGAAATGACATTGGACGTTATGGCCAGCAGCCTGATTTACTGGGCTCAGGATCTGTATCATGGAGGATTATTACAAAAAGGCAGCCAGATATTCGGAATGACCAGCTCAGGGGGGCATGTCCAATGGAAAGCCTATGGTGCAGTCTCTGCGGCAAAAGCTTCATTAGAATCCTACAGCAGACAACTGGCTTTTGAATTTAGTGAATTCGGAATTGCCAGTAATACAATACAAGCAGGTGTGACCGATACTGCAGCCTTGCGAAAGATCCCTGAAAATGAAAAAATGATCGAACTGGCTTTATCAATGAATCCGGGAAAAAGACTGACAATTCCTCAGGATGTGGCAAAAGTCATTGCATTACTGGGGTTATCTGAAGACTCGTGGCTCACGGGAAATACAATCCGAGTTGATGGAGGAGAGGACATCACAGGGTAATGAGTAAATCTGAACAGGGATATAATATAAATTTCTGACATTCATTTCCATTAGCTCAAATTCTGCGCTATTATATTTTACAACACCGGTATACCGGTAACCTTCCGGGTTCCTGTCCCTGTAGTTCAGAAAATTTTCTTACCAGCTAAATACATTCTGAAACATATTACAAATTCTAAGGATGGTCCGAGTACAATCCGGTTGCCGGATTTATTCGTTCTGATGCCAATCAAATCTGTGCTAGATCCATATTATACCATTGATTTCAGGCGGGTTAAATTAAAACTGCCAAACATATACCAGAATCAAGACACTACACATTAACGGGCGTCCTGATATTCTAACTATTGGGAAAAATAAAAAAGGGGCTGAATTCACAGCCCCCTTTTTAATAT
>CAYPIT010000266.1:0-1844 GCA_964410825.1 uncultured Nitrospiraceae bacterium | reverse complement strand
TTATATACCCATGTCTGATACATTATTTATGCAAAAAGCCCTGGAACTCGCTGTCAGGGGAAAAGGCAATACCAGTCCAAACCCTATGGTAGGTGCAGTTATTGTTAAAGGCGGAAAGGTCATTGCCCTGGGTTATCATAAAAAGGCCGGCACACCTCATGCCGAAATCGCGGCATTGAACGGAGCGGGGGCGAAGGCACAAGGAGCTACTCTCTACGTCACTTTAGAGCCATGCTGCCACAGAGACAAAAAAACTCCTCCCTGCACAGACGCCATAATACAATCGGGCATAAAGAGAGTCGTAACAGCAATGACCGATCCAAACCCGAAAGTTTCAGGAAATGGGCTGAAAGCACTCAGGAAAGCCGGAATAGAAACAAAATCAGGGGTTCTGCGGGCCGAAGCCGCCCAACTCAACGAAGCATTCACAAAATATATAACCAGAAAAGAACCATTTGTCATTCTGAAGATAGCCCAGAGCCTTGATGGAAAGATAGCTACATCAAAAGGCGAATCGAAATGGATTACCGGAGAAAAAGCCAGGAAGCGGGTACATAAGCTCAGGCATGAAACAGACGCCCTTCTCGTTGGTATCGGCACAGTAGAAAAGGACAACCCATCTCTTGACTGCAGGGTACGGGGCGGAACAAACCCCTATAGAATTATCGTCGACAGCTCACTGCGAATACAACCCGCATCAAAAATATTCCAACATGCCGACCACAAAACCATAATCGCGACAACTGACAGGGCTAGCACACGTAAGATTAACAGGCTAACCAAAGTCGGCGCCAGAATCCTCATAATCAAGAGCAGTCGAGGCAGAGTTGATTTAAAACACCTTATGAAAGAGCTGGGCAAGCTGGAAATAACCAGCATTATAATTGAAGGAGGGTCTTCAGTAAGTGCAGCGGCGCTCTCAAGCAGGATTGTCGACAAGGTAATGTTTTTTGTAGCTCCAAAAATAATCGGCGGTACTGACTCTATTTCATCAGTGGGAGGACTGTCTCCGTCTTTACTGAAGCATGCCTTCCAGTTAAATAACCTGAAAGTTTCCGAGTATGGCAAAGATATTCTGTTAGAGGGATATCTCAGCTAATCAGTGTCACTAGCCTCTTTTAACGCTTCTCGTAATTTCTTATCGGCCTGAATAACTTTCTCGGCATTATTACCATTAAGATCCCAGGAATATAAACCTTTTGCATTGCGCTTCAATTTTATTTTTACAGGCTTTTCAGGCTTAATCTCTCTCAATTCGGGAATTTCCTTAAACACTGTAACGGCCTTCCCTGTTGAGTCATTTGCACAGCCCGAAGATATCAGAAACAACATCACAAAAAACAACTTCAGCCTTAACATTATGTCCCCCTTATTTTTTATGCTGCCCACTAATAACTTTTATATCTGTTCGTTACAGGAAAGCGCCTGTCCCTGCCAAAGGCCCTTGGAGTTATTTTGATGCCCGGAGGGGCCTGGCGTCTCTTATACTCCGAACGATCAACCATATGGATGACCTTTTCAATGCACTTTTTATTGCAATCTGTTTTGGCTATCTCATCAAAGCTCCTGTCCTCTTCAACATATGCTTTTAATATAGGATCAAGGACCGGATAAGGAGGGAGGGAGTCGGTATCCTTCTGATCAGGTTTGAGCTCGGCTGTAGGCTCCTTCCATAAAATCCTGTCAGGAATCAATGACATCCCTGCCTTTTCATTTCTCCATTTACAAAGATCATAGACTAGTGTCTTTGGGACATCCTTGATAACCGCAAAACCTCCGGCCATATCACCATAAAGGGTTGCATAACCCACACTCATTTCCGATTTATTACCGGTTGGTGGCTT
>CAYPIT010000265.1:0-1850 GCA_964410825.1 uncultured Nitrospiraceae bacterium | reverse complement strand
GAGTTCGGTCCCCGGCAGTTTAGCAGTTTTCACGGATAGTGAATCAACTGATAACCCGGGGCCGGGCATTATTGCTCCACCCTTATATGCACCTTCTTCAGTGATTACGCAAAAGGTCGTTGCAGTACCGATATCCACAACCACCAGGTTCCCTTTGTAGAGTTTCCTGGCAGCAACTGCGTTTGCGATCCTGTCAGCGCCCAGTGATTTGATATTATTTATTGAATATGTCAGTCCGGTTTTTGTCCTGTAGTCCACATGTAATGGTTCAAGGCCGAAGTCTTTTTTAACTGCGTTCGAAAGTATGCCGGTGATCCCGGGGACAACAGAGCTAATGGCCGCACCGTCAGGTTTACCCATTTTATGGTCCCGGACTATGCCGCTGAGAAACCCGGTTTTCTGATCTATATCCTTTTTTACCGCAGCTGTTTCAAGCCTGATAGTCTCCTTAACAGCACCGCTGCTCCAGAGACCCATTGTAGTGTTCGTGTTGCCTATATCGATCAGTAAAAGCATATTTAAGGTCCAGGGATTCAAGGGTTCGAGGGTTCGAGGGTTCGATGATAAAGATACAGATTAAAATAAGTGATTGTTTGCATTTTGCTTGTTTTATCCTGTATCAATTTTTTCACTTGATCCCTGGACCCTATGTTTTAAGTATTGTCACTTCCCCGGCACATACTGTCTCAATTTTACCGGAAGAAAGCCTTAATATAAGTTGTCCTGTATCATCTATTCCTTTTGCAGTGCCGGATATGATTCTTTGCTGGTTCTGCACCTTGACTTTGTTCCCTATAGTGGAGTTTAAACGAAGCCATTCATTAATTAAAGCCCTTTTATTACCATTTAAAAGAATTTTATAGTATCTTTCCATTTCGGCAAGTATTCTGTTCAGAAGTGTGATCCTGTCAATGGATTTGCCGGTTTCTGCTTTTAATGAAGTAGTAAATGGTCTTATATCATCTGTCAGCTTATCCAGAGACATGTTAACATTTACTCCTATGCCAATGGCTAATATGAATATCGGGGTTTTATCGGATTTCATATCTACAAGTATTCCACCTGTTTTTTTACCATTTATAAGAATATCATTAGGCCATTTTATTTCGGCGCACAGTCCTGAGTAAACCCTGATTGCCCCGGCCACTGCTACAGCGGCTACCAGTGTTAGTATAGAAGCATCTCTGGACAGGATAGGCGGTCTTAACAGTACAGTAAAATAAAGGTTCACACCAGGGGGAGATATCCAGGTCCTGCCGAATCTCCCCTTACCAAGACTTTGCTCATCAGCAATAACCACTATCCCCTCAGGATTGTCTCTTTTTCGGCCTATATCAATAGCCTTGTCATTGGTTGAGGTAGTAGATTCAAAAAAAATAACTTCTTTTCCGATAATATCCCCTTTGAACATTTCTTGACTCTTTTGTTTGTTAGTTTATCAGGATGCGATGCATGTTATACAATAATTAAACCGTCGGCTTTTCCGGCCATTCACATTCTTTATAAAGAAGACATTCAGGGCATCCGGGTTTCCGGGCAGTGCAGGTTTCTCTTCCATGCAAAATCAAAGACAGATTAATGGATGTCAGTTTTTTCCCGGGAAGCTGTTTGATCAGTTCCTGCTCAACGTTATCCGGGTTTTTTGAATGAGCAATACCCAGCCTGTTTGAAACCCTTAAGACATGAGTGTCAACAGCCATTGTCTGCTTGTTGAATGCGCTGCCCAGGACAACATTTGCCGTCTTTCTGCCAACACCGGGAAGCGTAGTAAGTTTTTCAAGGGTATCGGGGACTTTTCCGTTAAAATCATAAACGATTTTCCTGCAGCATTTAATGACTGTCTTTGCCTT
>CAYPIT010000264.1:0-1855 GCA_964410825.1 uncultured Nitrospiraceae bacterium | reverse complement strand
ACTCTCATTAACACCGGCATTGAGACTTTAAAAGTGGGAGACAATAGTATGATGGATGGTGAAGCCGGAAATGGAACGGTCATTATCAGAATCAGGGACCATGGGGCAGGAATGGATAAAGAAACAGTTGAGAATATTTTTATCCCTTTTTATACAAAAAAAAGCTCAGGCACCGGTCTGGGTATGGCGATCGCAAAAAAGATAATCGAGGGACATAAAGGTAAAATCCATATCAACAGTAAAGAGCAGATGGGCACAGAAATTATAGTGGAATTGCCCGTCTCACCTGCCTAATAGACCGACCTTACTCTCCCTGTCTGCCGGTCAAAAATAATTGTATCGACCAGGTTCTGCTCATCCAGTATTTTTACTTTTATGAGTTTTCCTTTATTTGAAGGCAATATGAAGATTTATTGCATGTTTTTTTTCACAATTTTTTCATACTTTCTTCATCTTTCATTCGCATTTTATTGCTAAATTCAGAATAAGAAATAAGAGGAGATATAACGACATGCATAAAGATACTCATAAAAATAATCTGATTAAGCAACCTGTTATTTGGGCTATGATTGCGGGCCTGTCTCTTTTAAGCTTGTATTTTCTCATTTTGACAATTGCTAATTCATTCACCCACTCAATTGAGCAGTTTAAAGAGATGTGGCGATGGATAACGGTGCTTGTTTTGGGGTTCAGCATTCAGGCGGGACTTTTTACTTACATAAGGAAAGTTATGAAACTGAGAGAAGAATCGGGAACCGCGACTTCCAGCATGGCTGCGGCAGGGGGAATATCCACGACCTCGATGGTGGCCTGCTGCGCGCATCACGTAACTGATGTTTTACCTATCCTGGGTGTATCCGCAGCGGTTGTCTTTCTCAATCAATTTCAGGACCTTTTTCTGACGGTGGGAGTTTTGTCGAATCTTATCGGAATCAGTTTGATGTTAAGAATTATCCAGAAACATGACCTGTTTGAAAGTAGACAGAGAATATTCTCAGCCCTTATGAGACTGGACATGAACATGTCTTTTTACTTTGTATGTGTTTTGAGCGGCGTTGTCTTTTTGGCAACACTCTATATAAATATTTAGGAGGAAATCATGAGACTTGAAAGAATATTCGTTATGTTCATGACTTTTTTTATTGGTATGTCGTTTCTTTATCTATTTGTGAAGAACACTGATACCGGAATTAACGTAACAACAGAGGCATTGGCGAATGAAAACTTGATGCAGACCAAGGTTGTAACCTTTGATTCGATATCCACGGGCAGCTTGGGATCCGGAGATGCACTGCTTGAGCTGACTCCTGTGACAATTGATAAAGAGAAACTGGTTGTAAATTTTAAAGTCAATACGCATTCAGTAAGACTGAACGAATTTGACCTGAAGCAGATTACAACTCTGGAATATAAAGGAAAGAAACTGAAACCAGTAAGGGCAAGCAGGATGGGCGGACATCATTCTTCCGGCACTATTGAATTTAAAACCGGGGAAGAAATCGGGAGTTTTCTAATCAGGATAAAGGGGATTCCCAGGGTTGACGAACGTGTTTTTGAATGGAATGTATAACGACAGGAATAATTCGTTATACAAAAAGAAAGGAGGTAAGTCATGGAATGGATTAAAGATTACTGGTATGTGATACTGCTGGGACTTATTGCAGCCATGTTCCTTTTTGGCCGCAAAACTAACGTAAATGCTCATGATCATCAGAATGATTCAAATGCTGGCGGAAAAGAGCATAAAGATGGCAGTGGCTGCTGCCATTAGGTGTAGCCTAATACCCCTTGTTGTTCATGAATATGGATGAACTTATTCGGGATCGGTTGTAGTGTTGCTGCGGATAATAAATAC
>CAYPIT010000263.1:0-1880 GCA_964410825.1 uncultured Nitrospiraceae bacterium | reverse complement strand
CGATAACTGATATCTCGGCGAATATCAATCCACTGATAAATAGCACAGGAACTATCAATATTATCCAGGGGGAACTTGTTAGACCAAAAATTGAAATTACCAGTGCGATTATCGCTCCATAAAATGCGCTTTTAGTAGCACCCCACATAATCTCTCCTGCGACGAGGTCATATATATTAACCGGCGTAGCGAGTATTGCATCAAATGTTTTTTGATAAGTCATCCTAATATACGTGCCATACGTGCACTCCGAAGCTGTAGCAAACATTGATGATGATGCAATCAGCCCCGGTGCGATAAAATTAATGTACGGAATGCCGTTAATCTCCTTAACAAATGCACCCAGCCCAAAGCCAAGCGCCACAAGATAGAGAATAGGCTCAAAAAAATTAAAAGCTATACTTGATTTATAGAGCTTAGTGTAAACCGTGAAGTTTCTCTGCCAGACACTAAACGCGCTCCTGATGTTCAGAGGGAATTTCATCGTTATTGTTTTAGCTGGATTATCATGCTTTAAGATTCCTGCCTGTCAATTTCATATATACATTTTCAAGATTGCCGTTATATTTGTTCATTAAATCTGCCGGGGTACCAAGTGATATGATTCTCCCTGAATCCATTATCGCAACCCTGTCGCACAGTTTTTCAGCTTCTTCCATATAGTGAGTGGTTAAAATAAGAGAAATACCATTTGACTTGAGCCGGCTGAGTTGTTCCCACACAGAATGTCTGCTATGTGGATCAAGGCCTGTTGTTGGCTCATCAAGCATTAACAGTTCAGGATTGTTCATTAATGACCTTGCAAGGAGCAATCTTCTTTTCATGCCTCCTGAGAGATTTTGTATACTAATATCAGCTTTATCCTGTAGTGCAACAAAATCAAGTAGTTTTCTTGCCCGTGGCAATGATTCTTTTTTCATGATATTAAAATATCTTGCGTAAACGATCAGATTTTCCAGAACAGTGATGTCAGGATCAAGATTATTGTCCTGTGGCATGACACCAATACGTGATTTTATTTTGCCCGGCATATTCAGAACATCCAGACCAAAGACTTTGACACAACCACCGGAAGGGGGAATAAAGCAATAAATTACACTCATAACAGTTGTCTTCCCGGCTCCATTGGGACCGAGAAAACCAAAGCACTCACCCTTCCTGATCTCGAAATCGATGTTGTCAACAGCTCTGAGGGAATTATAGTACTTTGTAAGTCCCTTTGCAGTGACAATACTCATAGTGGTAATTATAACATCTGGCAGAAGATACCGGAGAATGTTAAAAGACAGAAAATGCTGGAATATAAACCTGACTAAAATCCGTTAATATGAATATCTCTGGGTGATATTTTTTTATCTAAATATCTCTTGATGAACTTCCTGATAAAATTTCTTGAGACAGGAAATACCATGAGAAAACCTATTACATCTGTAAAAACCCCGGGAGTTAACAAAAGCGCCCCGGCAAGCAGGATCATTATACCATCAATCAGCTCATCTGCCGGAAATTGTCCTTCATTCATGTTTTTCTGAATACGATAGAGTACTCCCAGCCCCTCCTGTCTGACCATATAAGCGCCAATAATTGCAGTAAGAATTACCAGAGTTATTGTATTTAAAGCTCCGATATATGTTCCGATTTTGATAAGTATACCAAGCTCAATCAGGGGAATTACCGCAAATATCAGGAATAATTTAAAGAACATAATTAATTATAAAGGATAAGGAATAAAAGAGCGAGAAAGGCGGGAAAGGCGAGAAAGGCGGGAAAGGCAGGAGGCTTAGTGGGTGATTGTCTGGCCGAAAACAATCCGTACGTCAATCAGTAATACACTGTGTACTTCAGCGACACCCGCCATAACATGTCCCGTCTTCCTTCTC
>CAYPIT010000262.1:0-1898 GCA_964410825.1 uncultured Nitrospiraceae bacterium | reverse complement strand
GTCAGGGTCTGTCCGATTTGTCCTTTGCCGTCCTCTCCGTGGCAGATGACGCAATTTGCGGCAAAAATGTTTTTCCCCTTTTCTTTGGAATCACCATTATTTGCAAAAGGATTTGTTGCTCCTTCAGGAAGTTCAATTCTTGTTGATTTTTCATCAGCTGTGCCTTCCTCCTTAATTGGGTGTATGAAGGCGAATATCTTCCAAATATCATCTTTTTCGATTTTATTGCCCCACCTAGGCATACCTTTTGGTCTGCCGTCATAAATGGAAATGAAAATATCCCTGTCGGAATTCCCGTAAGTTGAATATGAGTCGGTAAGATTAGGGCCGATTTTACCTTTGCCGTCCTCTCCGTGGCAGGACTTGCATCGTTTCAAATACAATTCCTTTCCTCTTGAAATTGCAGAATCGTCATCTTCAAAAGGGTTTTCCATTCCTTCGGGAATTAAGCTTTCAGCCGTTGATGTTATTTCAGGTTTTCCGGAAACGCCTATTATTTGGAGATAAGAAATCAGGGCATCGAGTTCTGTTTTCCCTTCAAGAGATATTAATTCCTTTTCTGTATATGGATAGCCGAGGGTCTCCATCTTTTTAAGTGTAAGCGATGTATCGAGAGGAGTTTCAGCAAGAAATGCGTAAGCGGGCATTATTGAACCTGTAACAATACTTCTCGGGTTTTTTAAATGTTCCACGTGCCAACTGTCGGGATACTTGCCCCCGATTCTTGCAAGGTCCGGACCTGTTCTTTTTGAGCCCCAGAGGAATGGCGTATCATATTCAAATTCCCAAGTTTTTGAATAATCTCCATATCGCGATATTTCATCAGGCAGGGGACGTACTGTCTGAGTATGGCAATTGTTGCATCCTTCCCTGATGTAAATATCTCTTCCTTCAAGTTCAATGGGAGAGTAAGGTTTGTTTTCCTTGTTATGTGGTGTCATCATGTCTGTCATATAGTAGGGAACTACCATTGTTACAACTGTGCCAATTAAAATTACTATCAGCGCTGCAACGGTAAGGAGAACAGGTTTTTCAGCAATAGCCATCAGACAGCCTCCTTTGAAGATTTTAAAGTCATTACAACGTTATAAGCGAATATTATGAAACCTGCTAAATATATTATTCCACCGATTGCTCTTGCACTCCAGTAGGGTTTTGTTGCATTTAATATATCCATAAATGTATAGGCAAGACTGCCGTCTGCAGTAGTGGTTTTCCACTTGAAACCCTGCGCAATACCTGCAATCCACATACTTATCGAATAAACGAGCTGACCGAAGAAAACAAGCCAGAAGTGAGCATTGGCGAGCTTTATGCTGTGAATTCCTGTTTTGCTTATTTTTGAAGCTACATAATAGATACCACCGCAGGTTGTCAGCGTTACCCATCCCATTGTGCCCATATGGACATGGCCTATGATGTAATCTGTGTAATGGACAATTCTGCTCCATGACCTGATTGCCTGAGAAGGTCCCTGTATGGTTTGAAGAGCATAAAAAAGCATCCCTATTACGAAAAACTTGGTGAGATACCCGCTCTTCATTTTATTCCAGTTTCCCTTCATCGTATAGACGCAGTTGATCACTGTCGCATAAGAAGGGGCAATGAGGAAAATACTGAACGCAATAGCTACGGTTTCTAACCAGTCAGGCAACGGTGAGTATATGAGATGATGAGCACCTGTCCAGAGATAGGCAAAAAGAAGTGACCAGAAACCGATTATAGATAAGCGGTGACTGTATATGGGGAGCGAAGTTGAAACAGGCAGAAAGTAATAGAAGAATCCTATGATTGGTGTGGTAAAAAGAAATGCAACAACATTATGACCATACCACCACTGGACATTAGCATCATTAGCGCCTCTGAAAACAGAGTACGACTTAAAAAGAGAATTAGTT
>CAYPIT010000261.1:0-1903 GCA_964410825.1 uncultured Nitrospiraceae bacterium | reverse complement strand
CACATTAAACTTCATGTAAATTATCATAAAAATCTTCTAACTGATTGAAATAGCAAGAAAACATTGATTTACTATTATAAAGTATAGGCACGTTTTTCTTAATATTATTTTCAAGCTTATCAAAATCAAGTATCAATGAAACTTAAGGATATTGTATTTTGTGCCGATAAAATCTCAATATGATCCATTATTTAAATTAATAGCGGGACATGGATCTAATGAAACCGAAGTAAATGGGGAGGGATGGCTGATGAAATTAATTCATAAACTGGTCCTGGGCTTTCTATTAGTTGCTTTTTTGGTTTTAATTACCGGATATCTGGCTGACAATGCCGGTAAAAGAGTGCTTGGAAAGGCATTTCTAAAAGATACGGAATTTTTTGACGTTGAGCAGGAGAGGACAAAAATGTTTTCTCTTGCAAATCAAATAAAAAAACAGATATTGACAGTTTCCATGACAGTGACAGTAGCAGGTATTTTTATCGGCTTTATTATCGCTGCCTCTGTTTCGGTAAGGTTAAAGAGGCTAAAAGACGCTGTTATAAAGGCAGGGCAGGGCAATCTTGATACGGAGATTGAAATCGATTCAAAGGACGAAATCGGCCAACTGGCAGGGTCATTTAAAAAGATGAGGGAAAATTTAAAAGAAACCGCTGTTTCTCGCGACAAACTGACCAGGGAAATAGAGGAAAGTAAAAGAACAGTAGCAAAGCTTCTTCAGTCCAGGCAGGATTGGGAGGATACATTTAATACCATTACCGACATGATTACTGTTCATGACAGGGATTTCAATTTAATTCGCGCCAACAAGGCAGCACAAAAAGTGCTGGGTCTGCATGATCCGGAAAATAAGACGTTAAAATGTTACAAATTTTTTCATGGAACTGACGAGCCTCATGCAAAATGTCCGGGAAGGGCATGTTTAAGAACAGGGGAAACTGCCGCTATTGAACTGTTTGAGCCTTATTTAAAACGGAACATTGAAGTAGCGGCTATACCGAGACTTGACAGTACCAACCGGATTATCGGCTTTATCCATGTTACAAGGGACATTACCAGGCGCAAACAGGATGATGAAAAACTCAAACATCATACTTTTTACGACCAGTTAACAAATCTCCCAAATCGTGAACTTTTCTCGCAATACCTGGAACATATGATGGGACGCAGGACTTCCAAAGACAAATATTTATTTGCCGTACTCTTTATAGACCTTGACCGCTTCAAGGTTATCAACGACAGTCTGGGCCACATAACAGGAGATCAGCTGATTGTAGCTGTGGCTCGAAGACTGGAGGCCTGTATCCATAATGAAGACATGATTTCCCGTTTTGGAGGAGATGAGTTTGTTATCTTTCTCGAAAATATCAAGGACGAAGACAGAGCAACATATATAGCCGACAGAATACAGAACAAACTCATGTTGCCTTTTAACTTAGACGGAAATGAGGTGTTTATTACAGCCAGCATAGGAATTGCGCTTAGCTCATCCGGATACATGAGCGTACAGGATATACTCCGTGATGCCGATGCAGCAATGTATCGTGCCAAGGCACTTGGAAGATCGCGTTATGAGATATTTGATGCTAAAATGCATGCAAATGCCATGAATCTTTTGCAGCTTGAGGCGGATCTCAGGCGGGCTGTAAAGCATAAAGAATTTATAGTCTATTACCAGCCCATTGTGTCCGTGACAGAAAACAGCATAATAGGGGTAGAGGCGCTTATACGCTGGAAACATCCGGAGCGAGGCCTTATCCCTCCCATGGAGTTTATTCCTGTTGCAGAAGAAAGCGGCTTGATTGCAGAGATTGGAGAATGGGTGCTTAGAACCTCCTGCAGGCCGCGACTGAAGCCCGTCCCCACCGGGTCGATGAAGACGAGGTCGGTGAAGGGGAGCCAT
>CAYPIT010000260.1:0-1906 GCA_964410825.1 uncultured Nitrospiraceae bacterium | reverse complement strand
CAGGAGTTAACGTAATGAAAGTGTTCGGATTATGAAAGAAGAACATAGAGGAGATATAGTAATTTATAAGGCAAAAAGCGGTAAAGCTGCCCTTGAGGTTAAGCTGCAGCAGGAAACCGTTTGGCTGTCACAAGCACAACTGTCCGATTTATTTGATAAAAACAAGAGGACTATTTCAGAACATATCAGGAATATTTTTAAAGAAGGGGAGTTGTCAGAAAATTCAGTTGTCCGGAATTTCCGGACAACTGCGACGGATGGTAAATCATATGATATTAACTATTACAACCTTGATGTCATTATCTCCGTCGGCTACCGGGTCAAGTCTCAGCGAGGAACTCAGTTCCGCATCTGGGCTACGCAGGTTCTTAAAGATCATCTGATTAAAGGATATTCCATAAATGAAAAGAGGCTACGGGAGAAGACTGAACGGCTGGCAGAGCTGCAGCAAGCAGTGAATTTAATGGGACGGGTCATCCAGGGGCGTGAGCTTGATAAGGCTGAAGCAGCAGGTCTGCTTAATGTCATTGCTGACTATTCTTATGCGTTGTCCCTGCTTGACCAGTATGATCACCAGGAACTGAAAATACACAAAACAACCAGAAAAAAGCAATTTGTAATAACGTATGAAGAAGCCCGTAAAGCTATAGACACTCTGGGCAAGCATTCTCGCAAAAAAGGACACCCGTCTGGACTTTTTGGTAAGGAAAAGGATAAATCTTTCAGAAGCTCACTGGGGGCCATTTATCAGACATTTGGTGGTAAAGAGCTGTATCCTAGTGTAGATGAAAAGGCCGCTCACTTGCTCTATTTTGTGGTCAAAAATCATTCATTTGTTGACGGTAATAAACGGATAGGTGCCTTTTTATTTGTCTGGTTCCTTGATTTTAACGGTATTCTTTACACGCAGAATGGAAGAAAACGCGTCGGTGACAATGCGTTGGTTGCCCTGACACTGATGATCGCTGAAAGCAGACCAAAGGATAAGGATATCATCATTAAGGTGATTGTGAATTTAATTAATAAGGATAATGTCTGATGCCGGCAAACCTGGGAACGGAAACTCCAACAGTCCAGAAGCCGATTATAAAATATGCCGGTGAAGTCGGCTGGAATATCCTGAAGCGGGACAATGCCCTTTCATTTCGCAAAGGTGAAAATGGAACGCTGTTTTACCGTGTGCTGGAAGAAAAGCTGATAGAGCTTAATCCTGGGCTTGTAACGAGCGAAAGTGCTGTTGAAATAATTCGTGATATTGAAGCGGTGCGAAACAATATTGAGGGGAATGCCGAGATACTTTCCTGGCTGAGAGGAGAGCAGAGTACTTATGATCAAACCGAAAAACGTCGCAGGAATGTAACCCTTGTTGATTTCAATAATGTTACAAAGAATATCTTTCAGGTAACGGATGAGTGGCAATATACCAATGGCAGGGAAACAAACCGTGCGGATATCATGTTCCTGATCAATGGTATGCCGGTTGCCATTGTTGAGACCAAAAGTGCAATAAAGGCAAATGCCATTGAAGAAGCACTCACGCAGATACGTGAATACCATCATGAAACTCCAGAAATGCTTACCACTCCGCAGGTGTTTGACCTTACCCACCTCATAGATTTCTACTATGGCTCAACCTGGAATCTTGACCGTAAGGATATCTTTAACTGGAAGGATGAAGGGGAGGGGAATTTTGAGAAAAAGGTAAAACTTTTTTTTAACCGCGAACGGTTCCTGAAGATGCTTAAAGAATGGATCCTTTTTTACGTAAAGGATGACGAGCTTAAGAAAACTATTCTGCGGCAGCATCAGACCCGTGCGGTTGAAAAGGTGGTGCGGCGATGTGCTGATAATAAGAAAAAGACCGGTCTCATCTGGCACACCCAGGGGTCTGGTAAAACCTTCAGCA
>CAYPIT010000259.1:0-1908 GCA_964410825.1 uncultured Nitrospiraceae bacterium | reverse complement strand
CCTGAATGCCGGTTAAGTTGTCTGATGTCGAAATAGCCCGGCAGAGTATAGTAAATACAGTGAAAAAACTTGATGAAGAGGGCAAGATTATAATAGCTGGAAGAGGTAAAGAGAAAATCATTCTGTAGTGCGATAGCCTATCTGAGAAAATTATAGCAGGTGCAAAAGAAGTTCTTGCACCTGCTGACAGTTTATCCGTTATAGTGAGAATCTGGAATTATTATTTAGCAGCCGCGTTATAAACCTGACCGGGTTTTAGTAAAATAAAGTCTTCAACACCTTCTTCATTCTTTATGGCTTTAAAAACTTCACATGACATGCAGGATACCGACTTCTGAGCGAAATCACCCTGCACTTTGCCGCCGCAGAAGGTTCCGGCTACTGCCCAGCAGATTCGGCCTGCATTGGTACCGTCATTGATTCCATCGCAAGTAGAATCTGAAGCAGCTGGACAGACTCCATGATCTGCTGTTTTCTCTCCTCCTGGCTCTCTGCCACATTTTTTAATCTCCCAGCAATTTTGTTTTAACATTATCTGATGCCTCCTTTCTCTATATTCAATTCTGACTCTCTTATCGGTATTATTAATGAAAACTTTAGAAGTGGAAAAAGATATTTAATAAAGGTCACTAAATGGTATTAATAATTTCTCCGGCTATATCATCTATGTGGAGAATTTTATCAGCGTTACCTGCCTGTATCACCGCCTTGGGCATTCCGTATACTACACAGGAATCTTCACTCTCGGCAAATGTGCTGCCTCCTTTATTCTTGAGTTCCTTCATGCCTTTTTCCCCATCGTTGCCCAATCCGCTCAGTATCACGCCGAGCACCCGTCCTGAATACGATTCCAATACGGATAATATGAGAGCATCGACGGATGGCCTGTAAATGTAATCTCCTGTATTTTCAGAAACAGAAATTATAGTCTCTGTGATTTTCTTTCTTAAAACCCCCATATGCCCCCTGCCTGGAGCTATATAAGCGGTTCCGTTTTTTATAGGCTCACCGTTTTCAGCTTCCTTGACATCAATTGCACTTAATTTATTCAATCTTTCGGCAAAAGGGCCGGTAAAGTTCGCAGGCATATGCTGTGCTATCAGAATAGGTACAGGGAAATTATCAGGGATTTTACTTAATATAATCTGTAATGCCTTTGGCCCTCCTGTGGATGATCCTATAGTAACTATACTTGTCTTTCTGTGAGATCTGCGCAGAGATGGTTTGGGCATTTCAAGCGGTGCAGGAGATATTATTTTAGGGGTAGGAAGAATGCGTTTTCTTCCTATAATTTTGATTTTTTCTAATAAAACTTCTTTGATCTTTATGATGTTTACGGATAGATCATTAAGATCTTTAGGGATGAAATCGATCGCTCCAAGATCCAGGGCGTCCAGAGTTGCCTTGGCTCCTTCTGTAGTCAATGAACTTACCATAAGCACCGGAACCGGGTTTTGAGCCATAATCCGCTTCAATGCTTCAAGACCATCCATATTTGGCATCTCAACATCAAGAGTTACAATATCAGGATTTAATGATGCTACCATCTCAACCGCTTCAATACCGTCTCTTGCAATTCCTATAACTTTAATATCAGGATCTGAATTCAGCATATTGACGAGAACATTTCTCATAAAAGCTGAATCATCTACGACTAATACTTTTACCACAAGTAATAACCTCTAATTTAACAGTATTTGTTTATCAAATTTGAACTGCTTCTTCTATTAAATTATCAATTTCAACGAGTATTATAAGTCTGTTGTCTAACTTTGCGAGCCCCTTTATAAACTGGCTGATCGAATCTGACGCAACCGGTGGCGCTGCCTCAATTGCACTTGCAGAGATTCTCAAAACTTCTGAAACAGAATCTACTATGACTCCGTTTATAATGCCCTGAATTTCCAT
>CAYPIT010000258.1:0-1913 GCA_964410825.1 uncultured Nitrospiraceae bacterium | reverse complement strand
AAGAGCTTTTCTCCGATCTGTAGGCATAAAAGATAACGATCTTTTTATTTGTATTTTTAAAGCCTAAAGAGCAATAATATTTTTATACTTGAATCCCCGGCTCAGTTCCCCGGTAGTAATCACAGGGCTGCGGGTATACTTGAACGCAGAGTTAACAGACATGATAGGCGCCTCCAGATCGAGCTCAAAAAACAGCTCCTTCAATCGTTTGGCCTGACCTTCGGAAGCGCATACCATCACAATGTAATGCTGCCCAGCAAGGTCATCTGCCCTCTCAATAAAATCGTCTATTGTCCTCCTCTCCCCGGGCAGCAGACCGAGCCCGGATACACTGTCTATTTCACAATTCATGCCCTCACCGGACAAATGAAGGCTGGTGATCTTCACAATCCCCCTGTCAGTTATTGATTCAATAAATTCAGGATATTGCCTCTTTATATCATCGGCTTCATTCAGAACAATCATAGAATCGGGCAGGTACTCAATAAGGCCGGGGCCCTCTTCAGGCTCAAGTGCGGGAGGGATAGTAATCTCATCAATCTCCTTAAGCGAGAGTTGAGTATCAATATCAAAAAACCTTATTGACTCTACTTCATCACCGAAAAATTCAATTCTTGCCGGGTTCTCGGTATCCGGCGGGAACACATCGATTATGCCCCCCCTGACACTCATCTCCCCTTCTTTTGAAACCATGGAGACGGTAAAATAACCCTGCTCATAAAACCTCTGTACGGTCCCGTCCCTGTCTATAACAACTCCCTTTGATATCCTGACAGAATTGAATTCCCCATCATCCCATATCGGCGACGTAGAGGAATTAACTGATGCGATGAATTTCTGTTCTTTGTTCTCATGGAGTTTAACCAGACTTTTCAGCCGCTCCGGGCTTCCCTCCGGGGATATGAGAACAGGAGGATGGATATTCAGAAGCTTTGACCAGAATATTGTATCTGAATGAAATTCAGCCGCCGACCGTTCGGAAGAGCAGAGAAGGAGGGCCTGTCCCTCAGTCATACAGAACAGCAGCGCCCCTGACGAACCGGAAAGCGACGTAAATGTGTCAATTTGCTTTTCTTCTATTAAGTTAACGGTTTTCTGGAAAAACGAGAGATCAAAAGGCATAGCAGTAGAGTATATCACATTACAAACCGGTTCAGTTATACTTAAATTTGCCCGATACATATTATTAAACACACTTGCAGGGGAATAGCGGAACATTGCCACAGCCACATAAATCACATTACTGGCACATATTATTAATTGTCGAACTGATGATGCTGTTATTGGTCACAGGCTGCGAAAAAGCAGAATCCCCTAAAAAAGTCAGCCTCCTGGCAAGAAGTGACAAAATATCGGCAGAAGAAAAACATCCTCAACCAAACACTCTCTGGTTCGGTTTTGACCTTCGACTGGGGCCGAAAGAGGACGCACAGATATATCAACTTTTTCTTATCATCCATTCAATCTTCACCCCTTAAAGTTAAAATCGAAATGTTGAGTCCGCTTCGAGAATAAACTGAGCCATTTCTTCATTGGTTATAATCTTTAAATTATCGTAGCTAATTAAGTCAGATCTTTCTAAACCCGCCTGATCCATTGATTCGTCTAAAACATAAATATTCATTTGAGTGAGTTCAATCAGTCGTAAGATATCCGAATGCTGATTCATATTAACAGCTTCAGGATCCATCTTCTGATTAAGAAAGTAAATAGCATCGTCAAAAAATATTATTCGGCATTCTAGATCCCCTAGAGATATCAATCCTATTCCCAGTCGAATCGCTTCTGATGTAGAGTTCTTCCCTATCGGAGCATGGTCGCACAGCACGACGATTTTTTGAACTATTTCTAATCACCCGCTCCAAACACGATAAGTTGATCCGAATTTTCTGCCCATTCTGAAAGCTCTCCTA
>CAYPIT010000257.1:0-1926 GCA_964410825.1 uncultured Nitrospiraceae bacterium | reverse complement strand
CAAGCTTTTCCAGGTCGGGTTCATAAATCGGCATTTTCCCTTTTTTTAAAAAATCTATTTTTTTACTATTCTTATCAACACAAATAACATCATGACCGATCTCAGCCAGACAAGTCCCTGTTACAAGTCCTGCATAGCCAGTTCCTATAATGCATACCTTCAAAGTAAATACCTCCAAAACTACTTATTTCTTTAATGGTCTCCACCAATCTTCATTCTCCCTATACCAGTTAACTGTCTTCTCCAGAGCCTGTTCAAAATCAAATTCAGTGGACCAACCCAATTCCGATTCTATCTTACTGCAGTCAACAGAATACCTGCGGTCATGGCCAAGGCGGTCCTCAACAGGCTTTATCATCTCTTCTTCTTTGCCCAGGATCTGTATAAGTTTTTTAGTTATCCATACATTGGGTTCTTCATTTCCTGCCCCTATATTGTATATCTCCCCTAGTCTTCCTTTATGAAGAACAAGATCAAGGGCACTGCAGTTATCATCAACATATATCCAGTCCCTGACATTCATGCCATCACCGTAGAGAGGGACCTTAATATCATCAATAAGATTGGTAACAAATAGAGGTATTAGTTTTTCCGGATACTGGTATGGACCGAAATTATTAGAGGTCCTCGTTATTATTACCGGGGTCCCGTAAGTCTTAAAAAATGACCTTGCTATCATCTCTGCTCCGGCTTTTGAGGCTGAGTATGGACTATTGGGAAGAAGCGGGTCCCCCTCCTTAAATGAGCCCTTATCAATAGAGCCGTAGACCTCATCAGTGCTTATCTGCAGGAATAATTTACAGTTACCCGCTTTCGCTGCTTCAAGCAGGACAAATGTCCCATAAACATCCGTCTTTATAAAAACCCCGGGCTCCTCAATGGATCTGTCCACATGAGACTCTGCGGCAAAGTTTACTATTGCATCGATCTTATTGTTTTTAAATATGCTATCAACTACTGCCTTATCTGCAATATCACCCTTTACAAATCCGTAATTTGGGTCATCCTCGATATCCTTAAGGTTTTCAAGATTGCCTGCATAGGTAAGCTTGTCCAGGTTTATTATCTTGTAATCAGGATACTTGGCGATCATATGATGAATGAAGTTGCTGCCTATAAATCCTGCACCGCCTGTCACAAGTAGTGTTTTAAACTCTCTATTTACCAAAGTATCTCCTAAAGACTAGTTTCCTATTCCTATATATCTAAATCCTATTTCCTGGAGTTTTTTCTTATCCAGGAAATTCCTGCCATCTATTATATTGGGACTTTTAAGCAGGCCTTTTATCTTATCAAAGTCCAATTTTAAGAATTCATCCCACTCTGTCACAAGAACCGCGAGATCCGCCTCTTCAACTGCTTTGTAGGGATCTTCTGCAAAAACTGCTCCCTTATCAAGATTTTCAGGATAGTCTTTTACTACTGGATCATAGACCCTGACCTCTGCGCCAAGCTCCAGGAATTTATTGGCAACTGTTATAGAGGGCGCTTCCCTGGTATCATCTGTGTTTGGCTTAAAGGCCAGTCCCAGTACTCCGATCACCTTATCATCTATTATGCCCAGAAGATCCATTGCTTTCTGGATCACCTTAAACCTCTGTTGATTATTTACATGTATGACTGCATTAAGGATGCTTGCAGATGAGCCATATTCTTCAGCAGTATAGGAAAGGGCGCGCACATCCTTTGGAAAACATGATCCTCCCCAGCCGATGCCCGCTTTCATAAACCTTGAGCCTATCCTTTCATCAAGTCCCATCCCATATGTGACATCAAGGATATTTGCTCCGATCCTTTCGCACATATTAGCTATTTCATTCACAAAAGATATCTTTGTGGCAAGAAAAGCATTCGAGGCATATTTTATAAGCTCCGAACTTGTGGAGTCTGTTATAAGGATGGGAACTTCTTTCTTTTTATTACTAT
>CAYPIT010000256.1:0-1935 GCA_964410825.1 uncultured Nitrospiraceae bacterium | reverse complement strand
TTAGTATGAAGATTACACAAACAGCACAAAAAATCAAGGTAAATTTTGCAATGGACGTATCCGTAGATGTTCATAAGGACACGCTGAACTGCTTTTTTGAAACAGAAGGCAGGGAATATTATGATGAATTCAGCAACCGGAACACGATGATTGAAAAGAAATTGAAGAAATATCATGAGGTTGCGATGGATAATGGAAGGAAAACCTTGCGTATTATCTGTGAGCCTACAGGGCAGTACCAGAATAAACTGTTTCGAACTGCCCGGAAAATGGGCTTTTTGACCTGTTTTGTCAATACTGAGAGTGTAGCAAAGTTCAGGGTCATTGAAACCAATGATACCGGAAAGACAGATATCAAGGATCCCAGGGTCATCCGGACTCTCGGACGGCTGGATAAAACAATCAAGCACCGGCATCTTGATAATGAGTATCTTGTTCTGAGGAAATTAAACAGGGTATATGATGATGCAGAGAGAACTATAATCAGTCTGAAGGGAAGGATAAACAAGCTGCTGGTAGAACTGTACTGTGACTACTCATTCCAAAAGGATTTTCTATACGGTACATCAGGAATGGCCCTGATCGGGAAGTTTCAATGCAATCCTTACCGAATAGTGAAGGCCGGATACAAAAGATTCCATAAAGCAATGAAAAAGGCAGCGCCCAGGATATGGAAAAAGTCATTGCAACGGCTATGGGATGATGCGCAGAGTTCTGTGCTGAATGAACTGCCGGAAGAATATGTTGAGACATTGCAGGAGCACTTGCTGCAGTTGTATCAGGATTATCTGAAACAGGCCGCCCGCAGGGAAGAGATTACTGAAAGAATGATCAGATTACTGGAACGCTTGCGAGAAAAAGATCCGAATATTCCGCCTGCCACACGCGGGGTAATAAATGACAAGAATCTTGCAAGACTGCTTGGAGAGACCGGACCGCTGGGTGACTTTGCAAACTGGAGATTGCTGATGCGATATGCCGGGCTTAATATCCGGATGAGACAGAGCGGGCGATACAGCGGGCTAAATAAAATCACCAAAAAAGGCAGGGTGTTATTAAGAAAGATACTAATGGGTATAGCTCTGCCCCTGGTGAAGCGAAGCGGGATATACGGGGAGTATTATCACAAGAAAAAAGATGTTGATAAAATGGTGGGCAACAAAGCCATGACCTGTGTTGCACGACATTTTCTAAGAAAGTTTTATGGCTGGTATAAATCTGGAGAGGCTTTTAATAAGGATCGTTTTTTCACATGTGAAACACAATACAGGAAGGCTGCTTAATAAAATTACTTTTATATAAATAAGATTAAGTCCGGTGAATCCCGGCCTGAGATGACCGCAATCACATTGTGATCCTTTAAGGAATCATCGCGTGCACACTATGTCACTTGGGCCGGGAGTTCCCGACATGGCCGATAAAGTATGCTTGTCCTGCACTTCAAGCAAGGACCGAAAGACGGTAGGATTGCCAGTTTGGAATAATCGCCAACGGACTTAAAAGGAGGTTTTATAGAAAATTCCTGTGATACTCAGAAAACCGCCTTTCATATTTGCCCTGTAATCGTTTTTTCAAAGCAAAGACGATCTGTGGTATAGGATAAATAGTCGCTCCAGGATTCAATGGAACATAATTCAGGGAGAAGAAAATCTATACTCTAATTTAGAGGCTTGACTTTTATGTACCTAAAGGTATGTGATTGTTATACATTTTTATTTACAAACTCCAGACACAATACCCGCGCCTCCCATGGACATAGCCACAAAAGGTTTCGTGTCTCCTTTTGAAAATTCATTAACTTCCAACAATTGGCTTTGATTTTAAAATTTGCAATAGTCTTGAATGAATATTCTGTATTTCCAGAATGAATTACTTTTTTTGACTCAGCTAATAATGTAGGAATTACCTCTCCGATAATTTCACCCGTAACACGAG
>CAYPIT010000255.1:0-1942 GCA_964410825.1 uncultured Nitrospiraceae bacterium | reverse complement strand
AAGGACAAGTTGACTTCGGGCAGGGAGCTCCCACGCTGAAAAATGGAAAATATCGGCGCCCCTGGCTATTTGTAATGACCCTGTCTCATAGCCGCAAGAGCTTTGAAAAGGTGGTCTGGTCGCAGGATGTTGAGACATTCATTCGCTGTCATGAAGAAGCCTTTGCCTTCTTTGGCGGGGTGCCTGAGATCATCAAAATTGATAATCTTAAAAGTGCCGTATTGGAAGCAAAACTCTATGAGCCGGTATTAAATCCCAATTACAAATCCTTTGGTGAGCATTATGGGTTTGTTCCACTGCCCTGTAAAGTCAGAACACCGGAGCATAAAGGTAAAGTGGAAGCCGGAGTTAAATATGTACAGAACAATGCTCTTCAGGGTAAACGATTTGAAGATGATTCCTTGAATGATCAGAATGCCTACCTGCGAAAATGGAACCGTACGTGGGCCACAACCCGTATTCATGGTACAACCAAGCGTCAGGTGGGACAGATGTTCAAGGAAGAACAGCCCAGTCTAAAAGCTCTTCCTGAAACAAGCTTTGTATTTTTCAAGGTTGGTCGCCGCAAAGTAAGCAGCGGTGACAGTCACATCGAAGTGAATGGTGCCTATTATCCGGTACCGCCAAATTATATGGGCAGAAAGGTGGATGTACACTTTAACAGTAAGTGGGTGAAGATCCTGTTCAATGGGAAAAACATCCAGTGGCTGTCAACTATTGAGAAAGGTCGTTTCCATCCTGATAAAAGCTGTTTGCCGGCCAACAAGGCTATGGATAGAAACTCCTGGCAGAATCATCTGCTCAAACGCTGTTCTACACTTGGGAAGAATGTGAGAGACTGGGCAGACCTGGCTGTTGTGGAGAGGGGACTACCGGCTTACAGGGGCATCCAGGGTGTATTAAATCTAACCAAAAAATACTCAGTAAAACTTCTTAATCGAGCCTGTTATCTGGCTGTTAAAAGAAATACTTTTTCCTATAGCCTGGTCCGTCATTATCTGGAAGAGTTATCAATACAGGAGCAGATCCAGACCTGCCTGCCCTTAGAACAGGAAAGCGAAATTATTCGTTCTCCGCAAACCTATGCAAATCTATTTGAGGAGATTAAGTCATGATAGAACAGATACAGTATCAACTCAAATCAGTCAGGCTATCAAGTATGGCGGAGAACCTGAATATCCGCATACAGGAAGCAAAGGCCAATGATCTGACCTATGAAGTGTTTCTTCAGAATCTACTTGATGATGAGTTATCCCGGAGAAAAGACAGGTTACTTGACCGCCGAATGAAACAGGCCCGTTTTCCCTTTTTGAGAACACTGGAAGATTTTGATTTTAACTTCAACCCATCCATTGAAAAACGCAGGGTCAAAGATCTGGAATCAACTGCCTTTGTCGCCAGGGCTGAAAGTGTTCTGTTCCTGGGACCCCCAGGGGTAGGGAAAACCCACATTGCTGTAGCGATTGGGACACAGGCAATAATGAATGGATTTGCCGTTTATTATCGGTCCATTTTTGATATGGCTGAGGATTTTTCAAGAGAATTACCTGAAGACATTATACCGAAATATGTAAAACCGCATTTACTGATTCTTGATGAATTTGGAATGAAACCATTAACTCAGAGAGCAGCTGACAGCTTGTTGGAAATCATTCATCGCAGATATAAAGTCGGATCAACCGTCATTACTACAAACCGTCCTATTGAAGACTGGGGAAAGATACTTGGTGATAATGCTGCAACATCTGCAGTGCTTGATCGCTTTTTGGAGAATGTGCATTTCTTGAAAATGCCTGGCCCAAGTTACCGATTAAGAAATCTGAATGTGAAAGGGGGTGAAAAAGATGTAGAGAAAGAACAGAATAAGAACTAACTTAAGCAGGAAGCGGGTGGTACATTTTGAAGTGCCCACAGCCGGTACAGTTTAAAGTGCCCATTGACA
>CAYPIT010000254.1:0-1964 GCA_964410825.1 uncultured Nitrospiraceae bacterium | reverse complement strand
CCGGAGCCTCAACATGCTCTCTCTGAGGAGAGACCTGTTCAAGAGCGATCTGCAAAGTCCCCTTTATGCCGGGGTTGACAAAGCCCTGCCAGAATGCGGCGATGGCTTTCAGGAAACTGTAATGCCGGCCATACTCACCGTCTACTCCGAAAACGTCACGCAGCATATCTGAGTGATCCCCGGATAGGTCTTTGCCGGCAAGTGGAAGAAGAATATCATTTATCAGTCCGGCCGTATCAGCTTCAGTAAACACATAGATATCTAAGTGTTTAATGTCTTTCTCTTTCTTAAGTTCCTCTTCGAGGTACGTTTTAACAACTTGCTGCAGTCCTTTATGTGTTACCGAAACCGACAGCACACATGCAACTTTTGAGTTTTTGTTTATTTCACCGCGCTCGATCTCAAATTCCACTGCCCTGTCAAGTCCTTCAAGCCCGTAAAGGACTTCGTTATGCTCCGGCGCGGTTCCCATGGGTACAGGATGATCATACCAGAACATCTGATTTTCTCTGATAATCTTATGGAGTTCTTTTTTTAAATGCTCACTTAACTCCAAACTATCAATTTCTTTTGAAAGCGGGGGCACAGTAATGAGAATGTTAGATGTGAACAATATCTCTTCAGCAGGATCCTGTATTGGCGAATGATTCAGTCTTGTTATTGTTATCCGTCGTTTTTCTCTCAATGCGGCTATTTTTTCGTTGCTATTATCCATCAGTCCCGAGCTTTCAGGGGAAAAGAACTTGCGAACTTTGTCTGCTGACCGTGACTTGTCCGTAATTTCAGACGAACTGATATCTGAACAGAGGGCCCTTATCTTTTCATATGCTTTCCTGTCGCCTGCACATAATTCCGATACTTCATTATTTATTAAATTAACTCCCTGCTTGAAAAAAAGAACAGCATCTGTCCAGGCGTTATCATTTTCAAGGTTATTCATATACGAAACAGCTTCATTAAATGATGGGTGGGAGCCGCCTGCCAAAGTAATCAGAAAGCAAGCATTTAAATTACCCGCGATTTCAGCATCGCTATCATTGTTGTTGGAATCATGGAACTGGTTAGAGACATTCAGGCCCGTTAACTCCTTATTATCTATTATATTTTTTACTATAGAGTGCAATTCCTGCATTATATTTTGCTCCACTCATTTAAAATCATTCATTATAACATCTCATGAAGCGGTTAAGAGCAAATCTACTTATAATTGTATAGAGGTTTTTTTCTTGACACGTAAAAATCAATTTAAGTATACTTTCTAGCATAACGCTCAATTCTGTTTAAAAAACACTTCTCTCAACTATTTATTAAGGAGTTAAATATAATGAAACGCTTCAGTTTTACGCTTTCAGTCTGCACATCAATTCTTGCTGTTTTTCTGTTATTTCCTCTTTCTGTAGGAACTGTTTTTGCCACCAGCGCTGGCCATGGTTCCAGCAAAGGACATGAGGCCACATCTGAACACGGTGCTGGGCATGTAGATGAAGGATATCCCGGCGAAGTCCCCTTTGATGTAGCTGTAGAGGAGATCCAAAAACACATAGCCCCGATGAATGAGCTAAACCTCTTTCCCTGTTCTGACTGCCACGATGAAGAGTGGGAGGCTGACTCTACGAGACGGGATCTGGATGAGCCGCACGATGAAATCCCGGGGAAATTTGAAAATCATGATTCTAATAACAGGTGGTGCCTTGATTGCCACAGTGCAAAGCAAAGAGACATGTTAAGGCTTATCAATGGAGAGAGAGTCAAGTTTGACGAGTATTACAGGTTATGTGAACAGTGTCACAAGAGGATATATCGTGAGTGGAAGATGGGAGTGCACGGTAAAAGAACAGGGCACTGGGATGGTGAAAAACAGTGGATGCATTGCACACAGTGCCATGACCCTCATAACCCTCCATTCAAGGCGATAAAGCCGATGCCGGCTCCAAGGAAGCCACTGAACGTTAAGATAGAGAAAA
>CAYPIT010000253.1:0-1996 GCA_964410825.1 uncultured Nitrospiraceae bacterium | reverse complement strand
GAAGTTGCCCCGGAACATCGACAATTCCGACCCTTAGACCATCAGGATAATTAAGGTCCGCAAATCCAAGGTCGATTGTGATGCCTCTTTCTTTTTCTTCCTTGAGGCGGTCCGGGTCTGTTCCGGTGAGCGCCTTTACAAGTGCGCTCTTGCCGTGATCAATATGGCCTGCTGTTCCGAGAATAACGTAACGATTCATACAATAAAATCAAAAATTAAAGATAGAAAATCAAAGTGACAAATAATATCAAAAAAATATTTATGATAAAGCTGATATGATGCAGTTAACCAATATCTTCACTTCCCTGTCCTGAACGGTCCTTGCATCTAATAGAAGCATGTCATCCTTGATCCGCGTAATTACGGGAGGATCGCCGAGCCGTAATTTCTTCTCCAGCGTATTGACAGATATATCTGCCGGAGTTACAGATACGGCAAACGTCGGAAAATCGGTCTCAGGCAGGGAACCGCCGCCTGCTCGTGACTGGTCAGGCACGACCTTAAGGTCTACCCTGTCCGGGATTGATTTCTTTAGAGCGGACAATATCTTCTTTGCCCTCCCTTTGATCAGTTCCTGAGATTCGGTCAACATCCTTACAGTGGGAATATCCCTGACAGCCTTTTCTTCATCCAGATATTGCATAAAGGTCGCCTCAAGCGCGGCAAAGGTCATCTTATCTATTCGCATAGCCCTCATCATCGGGTTTTTCTCGATCTTTTGTATTAATCTTTTCTTTCCGATTATAATACCTGCCTGTGGGCCTCCGAGAAGCTTATCGCCGCTGAAGGTTATAAGGTCTACTCCTGTTTTGACAATCTCATGGACCATTGGCTCACCGTATATGCCAAATTTATCGAGCCTTATCATTGAGCCGCTCCCAAGGTCAGCTGCAACCGGTATCTTGAACTCCTTTCCAATCCTTACCATGTCTTCTATCAAGACCTCTTCAGTAAAGCCAACAACCTTGTAATTGCTTTGATGAACTTTCAGTAATAAACCAGTGTTGCCACAAACTGCATTTTGATAATCTTTTAAATGAGTCTTGTTTGTAGTGCCTATTTCCCTGAGAATCGCGCCGCTTGATTTCATGACTTCAGGGATCCTGAAAGAGCCACCTATTTCAACGAGCTCTCCGCGCGACACAATGACCTCTCTGTTTTTTGCAAATGTGTCGAGGCATATAAGCACGGCAGCCGCATTATTATTAACAACAACTGAATCTTCCGCGCCGGTCAACTCTGCAATTATATCTTTTATATGTGAATACCTCTTTCCCCTTTTTCCCCTTGATATCTCATATTCAAGATTGGAATAACTGCGGGCAGTTAACACTATATTATCAACCGCTTTTTCTGAAAGAATGGCCCTGCCGAGGTTTGTATGAATCACGACTCCGGATGCGTTTATTAAAGGGCGTAGCCTGTAAGAAGAATGATTTTTTATTGTTTTCTCTATATCAGCAGATATTACCTCAAGAGTCAGGTCTGGGGTCATGCCGTCCAGAATCTCTTTGCGCTTTGAATCGACAACTTCCCTTATCGAGCGGATTACTGATTTTCTATAGTACGACTCTAACCATTTTTCACCGTAAGGACTCTTTAAACATTCATCAACAGACGGTAATTCAGATAGTTTCTTGCGGTTGGACATCTGATTATTATTAAGAATAAAAATGCTAAATGTCAAAACCCTGTTAACTGATAAATTCTAAAACACAAACTTAACAGCTCCGCTCTTTGGAAAAGAAGGAATAGCGGGGATTTTTAATTATAACGGTAGATCAGCTAAAGAATTTTTTCATTGTCAATATAATGCTGATTTTATTCTGCTCGACTTTGTCCTTTGTCGGGGGCTGACCCATCGTCTTTCTATTTCGCATATCAAAGACCTGACGGTTTTTTATTTGGGCTTTTCACTCCATTTAAGCTGTCACGATTTCACGGCGAAAACCATCCCACCAATGCCGTGTTACATTTGCTTTCATTTCAAATGGTA
>CAYPIT010000252.1:0-2004 GCA_964410825.1 uncultured Nitrospiraceae bacterium | reverse complement strand
TTTTCGATATCTGAAAGCAAAGTAAACCATAAACAAAGTCACGAGAGTCAGAAGTATCAGTGAAATAACAAGAATAGGGAGGAAAGAATTATTCACTTCGCCTGCCATATTTGATATTTTTGAAAACATGGCTTCCTACCGGTACAGTATATCTACAAAAGTTAGTAATAGTATGGATGTCATGGTTAGCAGTACGACAATCAGCATGAGTTTTATAATGATAGATTCGTATTTCAAATGCATGAAAATATACAGGACCAGTCCGGCTTTCAGCGATGCAATGAGAAAATTAGCGATAATACTGTATTCCCCAAGGTCAAGTCCCGCGACATATATTGTTATTCCTGTCAATACTACAAGAGCGGCCCATATAAGGATGTGAGTGCTGTAGCCTGTGATGTTTGTATTGCTATTGTTCATGAATTAACGCTTTCAGGTTATAAGGTATAAAAGCGGAAACAGGTATATCCAGACTATGTCCACAAAATGCCAGTACAGCCCTGAGTTTTCAAGTTTGATGAAAGTATTTTCATTTATGCTCCCCTTAATACTCATTCTCAGTATGACGATAAGCACAACGACTCCGATCAGAATATGTAATCCATGAAGTCCCGTCATGACGAAATACAGGCTGTAAAAGATTATTTCTCCCTGTTCATGCCCCAGTAACACCGGTGATCCGGGGAATACACCGCTGTTAATTTTTGCGCTCCACTCAATATACTTCACGACGATAAATGAGAGTCCCAACAATATAGTGGCTGTCTGAAAAAGCAATGAGAGCTTTTTGTCAGCTTTTTTAATAGCAGTAATTGAAAGTGCCATTGTGAGGCTGCTCGTGATTAAAATAATTGTGTTTATTCCTCCCATAGTTTTACTAAGCCCTGTTGCGGCACGATGGAATTCATCTAAATACTCTGAACGATAAACAGCATAAAGGAGAAAGAGTCCGCCGAAGAAAAGCACCTCGGTAAACAGGAAAAGCCACATGCCCATTTTTGAGCCTGTGTAATCTCCCTTTGTCTCATGCACTGCTTCCATATAATTATTGATAGCCATAATTAATCTTTTCTTTGCTGATCAGATTTAGGAACGAACGACGGGATTTCGTTGAAGTTGTGCACTGGCGGTGGAGAAGGTATCTGCCATTCAAGGCTTTTTCCGTCCCATGGATTGTCTTCTGCTTTTGTACCTTTAATGAGCGCATGTAATAAATTATAGAACGTGATAAAAATCCCGGCAGCCAGCAGCCAGGAACCTATAGTTGAAACAAGTTGCCCTGTAGCGAACTCCGGCGGAAAGTCATAATATCTCCTTGGCATTCCTTCCCATCCCATAATGAACATTGGGAAATATAGTGTGTTAAAACCGGCAAACATTATGACACAGGCCAGGTTGGAGACCATGGAGTTGTATTTTTTGCCGAACATCTTGGGGAACCAGTAGTGGATACCGGCAAAGAATGCAAACCCGGACCCGCCGAACATTACATAATGAAAGTGGGCCACTATAAAATACGTATCATGAATATGTATGTTCGTAGCAACCGATGCATTGGCAAGGCCGGTAAGGCCGCCTATGGAAAAAAGAAAAATGAATGAAAGGGCATAGACCATTGGAGGCTCAAAAACTATCGATCCCTTGTACATTGTTGCAACCCAGTTGAATACCTTAATGCCGCTGGGAACCGCAACAAGGAATGTAATGAACGAAAAAACTATTCCTGCTGTTTCACTCATGCCGGTCGTATACATATGGTGACCCCACACAACGTAGCCCAGAGATGCTATGGCAAGGCTTGAGAATACAATGGCCTTATAACCAAAAATAGATTTTCTGGAAAATGTCGGGATCACTTCCGAAACTATACCCATGGCAGGCAAGATCATTATATATACCGCCGGATGCGAATATATCCAGAACAGGTGCTGAAACATCAGCGGATCTCCCCCTTTTGACGGATCAAATAAACCGATGCCGTATAACCTATCTAGCGAAGCTTCG
>CAYPIT010000251.1:0-2020 GCA_964410825.1 uncultured Nitrospiraceae bacterium | reverse complement strand
TGAGTTTGTGCACAAGTTGCTGCAGGCTGATGCGGTATTCATCACCATGCGCCTTTAAAATATGCGGATGGGTTGCTCCCAAAATAATATAGGTAACATCAGGGTGCTCTTTGGTAACTGACGGAAGCGCGTGCAGGACGTTTTCAATGCCCTTATTGGGTGAGAGCAGTCCAAATGTGAGAAGCACCTTTTTGCCCTCCACGCCGTATTGATCCTTGTAAAAGTTGGGATCCATAAAAGGCGTATCAGGAATGCCGTGATGAATAAAAGCAATTTTCTCTTCCGGCACGGCATAGATATCTTTGAGGAAATCAACAGCCTTCCGGCTCATCACGATCAGTTTGTCGGACAGATCAGACAGCGCTCGCATGACTTCACGATATTCCGGAGCGGGATCTTTTAATACGGTATGTAGCGTCGTCACGATCGGCATGCGAAGCTCTACAAGGAGTTTCAGGAGATGGCTGCCGGCCGGGCCGCCGAAAATACCGTATTCATGCTGCACACACACAATATCAACCTGGTTGATATTGAGAAACTCCGCTGCGACACTGTAATCAGTAAGTTTTTTCTGGTTGATCTCAAATCGCACTTTTTCAGGATATGCATATCCCTCGGGTTTGTCATTCATGGCAACCGCCCAGCAGTTAATTTCAGGCGCTTCTGCCGATAAGGCCTCAACAAGATCAGTAGTGAATGTTGCTATGCCGCACTGGCGTGGTGAATAGTTGCCGATTACGGCAACCGAACCTATCCCCTCATAATACTTAATAACAGATGCCATACTCGCTATTCCCCCTTAATTCTATTTTTGATAAGGATCTGTTTTTGATAGGCCAAGTATAGGTAAATTCCTTTTATATGTCAATATAATCACAAGATGTACAAAAACACCTGACCGATCAATTCTCTATTTTTGCAGCAATCGAGACAGAAAAGTATTTTGCCGATAGACGGTGGTGCCTAATCAAAAAAACGATAACCATGATATGTAGGGATATCCTTAAAAATGGTCATCGTTTCTCTCTCTAATTTGATGCTATGTGTCTAATAAACAATTGAAACTGTAGCTAAGCTTTCCTTCGCACTGTCATGTTGATGATTTAACAACACAGTTCTTCGGTCATTGCAAATACCACCCCAGGTTGCACCAATTCAGAATATTTTTATTATTGACACACAATAGGAAATTGCCTATAGTGCGAGGTGTGACTCTATGATTACGGCAATCCGGGAGAAAAAAGATATTTTGCATGAAGGGATAAATCACGCAACTGGCAAGAAGAGAAATCCTTTAAAACATACCCATGCACAGCAAAGCGGTGGGGTTTTTATTCGCAATTATAGCTAGTTCATGATTTACTTACAAGGTCATGAAATTCTTAAGTCGATATAGTCTTGCTTTTTTAGATAAATATCTAAAGATGAAATTATTTTAGTTAAAAAAAGGAGGGAACAGTGCCGCCATATATTATTGCTGCGCTAATCATTTTTTTCATTCTATCTCAAGTTATTAAGATTATGAGTGAATATGAGAGAGGGGTTGTCTTTCGCTTGGGAAGACTCATTGCAAGCAAGGGACCTGGCATAATTTTTATCATCCCTCTCGTTGATAGACTTATGAAAGTTAGTCTAAGACTGATAGCTTTTGATGTTCCATCACAAGATGTCATTACCAAAGATAATGTTTCTATTAAGGTTAATGCCGTGCTTTATTACCGAGTTATGGATCCTAATAAGGCAGTAGTGGAGGTTGAAGATTATGCCTATGCCACTTCACAACTTGCACAAACTACACTTAGGAGTGTCTGTGGACAGGCAGAGCTGGACGAACTGCTGGCAGAAAGGGAAAAGATAAGCATCCGTTTACAGGAAACACTGGATAAAGATACTGACTCCTGGGGGATCAAGGTCTCCAAGGTAGAACTAAAACATATTGATTTACCACCTGAGATGCAGCGGGCGATGGCCAAGCAGGCTGAGGCAGAAAGGGAAAGGAGAGCAAAGGTAATCCACGCTG
>CAYPIT010000250.1:0-2030 GCA_964410825.1 uncultured Nitrospiraceae bacterium | reverse complement strand
AATCCCCCAGTTCATACTCCAGGAACTACAGCATATAGCAGATTCCACTGATTCACTCAGAAGAGCACGGGGAAGAGGGGGCTTGACATTCTCCACAAAATTCAGAAGTTGTCCAACATAACTGTAAAGATTATCGATGAGGACTTTCCCAAGATAAAGGAGGTGGATGCTAAACTGGTTGCTCTTGCACGGCTTCTCGGGGCCAAGATAATAACGAACGATTTCAATCTTAACAAGGTTGCTGAATTGCAGGGAGTTACTGTTCTGAATCTCAATGAACTTGCCAATGCACTGAAACCTGTTGTGCTTCCTGGAGAAAAAATGAATATATTTATAGCAAAAGAAGGAAAAGAATCGAATCAGGGAGTTGGATATCTTGATGATGGTACAATGGTAGTTGTGGATAATGCCCGGAAGATCATTAACAAGCAGACTGACGTTGTTGTTACAAGTGTGCTGCAGACCACGGCTGGAAGAATGATATTTGCTAAATTGAAGAGTGATGCGGAGAAGGAAGAGCTCAAAACGGCCAGACATTAATGGGAAAAAAGATATTCGCTATAGTTCCGTCAGCAGGTCTTGGCAAGAGATTTGGCGACTCGACAGGAAAAACATTTATTAATCTTCATGGCATCCCGCTTTTTATTCATGCTTTAAAAAGGCTCAACTACGAAAACGCTGTAACTGAGATAATTCCGATTCTCAAAAAACAGGATATTGATAAAGGATTTCAAATTATTAAAGAACATAATCTGTACAAAATAAACCACATCGCTCCAGGAGGACAGGAAAGACAGGATTCTATAAACAATGCGCTGCAACTTCTCCCGGATGTTTGTAATAATTCATTGGAAGACAGTTATGTTTTGATTCATGATGGTGTCCGGCCGATAATCCCTGACGGGACAATAGAAAGGCTTGTTGAGCATATTTATAATGTTGACGGTGTCATACCGTGCATTCCGTCAAAAGACACCTTAAAAGAGATTGGACCAGATGGAATAGTAGTTAATACTGTAAATCGTGAACATATCAGGGCAGTGCAGACTCCACAGCTTTTTCCCTTTAACGTGATTAAAAAAGCATATGATCTGGCATACAAAGAAGGATTGTATGCAACGGATGACGCGGCACTGGTCGAAAAAATCGGCTGCAAAGTCAAAATCATTGCAGGAAGTCCTCTGAATATAAAAATTACAACACCTGATGATCTAACGATGGTGAATTATTTGTTAAGCAACAACTCTAAAGAAAACTAACGAAAGTCAATTATGAAAATAGGTATAGGATATGATTCACATAGACTGGTAAAAGGGAGAAAATTAATCATCGGAGGAGTAGAAATTCCTTTTGAGAAGGGCCTTGCCGGTCATTCAGATGCTGACGTACTCTGCCATGCGATAACAGATGCCATTATAGGAGCGCTCGGACTGGGAGATATCGGTGTTCATTTCCCTGATACTGACCAGAAATGGAAGGATGCATCCAGCATCCAAATGCTGTCACGGATTACGGAACTCGTAAAACAAAAGGGGTTCGATCTGCATTGTATCGATTCTATTATTATCGCTGAAAAACCGAAGTTGTTTACATTTATCGGGACCATGAAAGAGAATATCTCAAAGGCAGGAGTACCAAAGGACTCACTAAATATAAAAGCAAAAACCAACGAAGGTATGGGATTAATAGGAAAAGGAGAAGGTATTGCCGCCCAGGCAGTATGCTTACTCAAGGCGCTGTGATTTAATAATAATTATTACGTTATAATGTATTAGTTCACATTTTTTTCATAATTAAAATTTATCATGATACTATCATCCTGAATAACAGGAGGGTTGAGATTAATGAAACATAAGAGTCTTATTCTGATAATTATCATAGTAGCTTGCGTAGCTGCATTATTTCTTATGCCCAAAACAAAAACATATGAGAAAATCGCATCAGTTGGCCAACCCGCTCCTGAGTTTGAATATCCTGATTCAAATGGTAAATTATGGAGATTATCTGATCTAAAAGGGAAAGTAGTTTTC
>CAYPIT010000249.1:0-2034 GCA_964410825.1 uncultured Nitrospiraceae bacterium | reverse complement strand
TAAACAGGGTACAGGCTTTTGTTCTCGAGGCTAAAAATGAGCTTATTACACGAAGCCTTCGACTGGTGGTCAATATTGCCAAAAATTATGTGGGTCGTGGGCTGCCGCTTCTTGATCTGATTCAGGAAGGTAATATTGGACTGATGAAGGCCGTAGATAAATTTAAATATGAAAAAGGATTCAAGTTTAGCACATATGCAACTTGGTGGATTCGTCAGGCAATTACAAGAGCATTGATTGACCAGACCAAAACTATCAGGGTCCCTGTCCATATGATGGAATTTTACAACAGGGTTACCAAGGCCTCCAGGGAACTTACCCAGGAACTGGGACGAGAGCCCTCTGATGAGGAAATTGCTAAAAGACTGGCTGTACCTACGAGAAAAGTAGAAGAGGTATTCAGGGCAATTCAGGACCCCATTGCACTGCAGACACCGGTAGGCGATGAAGATACAGAGCTTGAGGATTTTATAGGCGATAAAAACAGTCCTTCTCCTTTTACCGATGCAGAGGGCAAGGAAATATCAGGATATATTAAAAAAGTGCTGGGAACTCTGACTCCTAAAGAAGAAAAAGTAATTCGCATGAGGTTCGGTATAGGTGTTGATAGAGACCATACGCTTGAAGAGGTTGGAAGGCATCTTACTATTACGAGAGAAAGAGTGAGACAAATAGAAGCGAAGGCACTGAGAAAACTGAAACACCCCAGCAGGCTTAAAGCTCTTAAAGCGCTTGTCAGTACATAACGCAATATATATAATCAAAAAAGGGGCGTAATATAATTATTACTCCCCCTTTTTTATAATTATAAGCTGTATTGAGTCTTATTTAATCCCGCCCCATTTTGAACCGGTAACTATTTCGTGGTCACTTTCCAGTATTACAGCATTGGATGTAGTCGGCTTTAATAAAACAATCTGGAGTCTTCCGATTGGTCTTTCTGAGGGTGGATCGGAAAAAATGGCATAGACATCACCCTGCTCAATTCCGTCATTTTGCCCCTTATCAAGAAAGACAATACTCCCCTCCTCGGATAAAAAAGAGTCGTTATGTGTTTCAACAATATGACCGCTAATGTCAGGAGTCCTTGCAATGTCAGGAACGAAAGGTGGTTCAAGGTCCTCATAGGGCAGTAGTCCGTCACCGACGTTAATATCTTCAAAAGAATCTGTTATGACTGCTTTAGGCATATTACTGTCAAACCCTATGACTTTCAAAATACCTGCAATTTTGATCTGATGACCCAGAAGGTCGCCTGTTATCGGGTGTTTAACTATTTTCATATCTCTGATGACATAAAACTGCTTATTTATTTTTGACTCTGCCTGCACAGACAATGCTACGGTTTCAGGAGGCAGTTCTTTTGGTTTGGGAAATTCAAGATAAGCGATGTCGTCTTTGTCGAGAATTCTTCGATCGCCAGGAGAATAAGATATTGAGCCTACGCTGGGATAACTGTCATCTATCCACCCGCTGGTAATAAACAGATTCTTATTAACTATATATTCGCGTTTAAGCGGAAGAGTATCTTTTTTCGGCGCCCTTTTTTTTCGGTATTTTCTGGTTAAAGGGACCCGCTTTTTGGGAATAGGGGGCATACGCATCAATTCTTCCCGTGAAGGTATTCTTATTTTGCTGCCAGGATATATGAGGTCAGGATGTTCAATATCAGGATTTACGCTCCATAGCTTTGGCCAGAGAAAGGTGTCCTCAAGTTCTGTGTCTGAAATGTTCCAGAGTGTATCTCCCTTCTGTATAATATATTCCTCTGAATCATTATTGCTCGCACCCGAATGCACTGTAATAATCAGTGATAAAGAAAATATAAAAAAGATCAGAAATTTATTCATTTTAATTCTCCCGATTTTTTTCAGAGTATATGTCAATACAGATTAACATAAGTATATATAAAAATATATAAGTACAGAGTTTGTGTCAAGTGGAAATGTCAATATTCGCCCTGCTGCAGGCAATGATTCATCTGGTATAATGTGCATTGATTTCTATATCTCCCTCTGTCAGGTCGCACCTGAG
>CAYPIT010000248.1:0-2072 GCA_964410825.1 uncultured Nitrospiraceae bacterium | reverse complement strand
CTGATGCGTTAAGATGGTCTGCATTATTTAATTTACTTATTATTTCCTTATCATCCCTGCTGAATTTTCTACATTTTGATAGTCCAAAATAAGCAGTATATTCGACAGGATTTATTACAAGGGCTTCATTGAACAAGCGCTCCGCCTCTGCAAATTCACCCTGCAAGACTTTTATTTCACCTAACCCGGTTATTGCCGCAGCATTTACAGGATTGATATTAAGCAATTTTGACAGGTAGCCATGTGCCCTGGCTATTTGCTGGTTTTTTACCAGTGTCCTTGCTAGATTCAGCATTGCCCCCTGATGGGTAGACTCAAGCTCCAGTATTTTTTCATAACATTTAATTGCATCTTCCAGTTGGTTACCATCTTCGTACAGCTTCCCCAGATTGATATAGGTTTCCAGGAATTCAGGCCTTTGTTTTAACGCATTTAGTAAATGCTGATGTGCCTGTTGATTGTTTTTTCCACCCCCTAGTCTAATCAATGCCGCAGCTAGTGCATTGTGTACCTCAGGGGAGTCTGGTGATATTTTCAGGATTTCTGTAAGTGTTTCCTTTGCCTCTTCTTGCTTGGACTGTAATTCCTGTGCATCGGCCAGGTTGTATAGTGCCTTTATATAATCAGGCCTGATGCCGATAGCTTTTTTATATGCTTCCTCAGAGTCTTCTAACCTGTCTTGATCATGGTAGATGATCCCGAGGTTATACCAGGCTTGAGCAAAATCCTGTCTCAGTTCAATCGCTTTTTGGTAGGCCGTTTCTGCCTCGTTATACTTATTTTGTTTGCTCAATACGAGACCGTAATTATTATAATAATCCGGATTCCTGTTATTTATCCGAATTGATTTTTCAATATAGTTTAATGCCAGTTCCTCTTTTCCTATCTGGTGATAGATCAAGCCCAGATAGTGCAAACTGTCTACCTGGTCAGGATCAAGTTTTAATATCTTTTTATAGATTGTTTCTGCCTCCTTCAGAAAACCTGTCTGTTGATAGTACAGGGCCCGTTGAATCATTTCAGCAAGGTTGAATGACCCTGTAGTTTTTTTCTGGCCTGCCCTCTGTCTTTGTTTCTGTTTCCGTCTCATTGAGATAATGTACAGGTGAAATCAGTAAATCTCTATTGATTATTTCTTAACAGATTTATTACTGCCCATAAAGTCAGCTATGATTTTATATGGGAGATGATATTCATTAAGTTTGCAATGTTTTTCGTCGTTATTGGACATGATAATGAATAGAAATATCTCGCCATTCCAGAAAGTCCGGAGGACTTGTCTGGAATCCAGTGATTCCAAACAGTTGACTGGATACCGGATAACCGCTTCGCGCTTTCCGGTATGACGGATTATGTTTATGCGACAGCACTGCTGCGTGATGCCGGGAGGGGTAGAGATATGACGTGATAATAAAAAAGATAACCGAATCAAGATAGATTAAATTTCATTCAATATCGCTTTGCGCCTGTTATCATATTCTTCTTTTGTAATAAGATCCTTTTTCAGCAATTCATCCAGTGTGGCGATCCTGTCTTCTATTGTCTCTGCTGAAGCACCTCCATTGTCATTACCGGATATTTCCTTCATTTCCTTCCTCATCCTGGCCATTTCCGCACGCATCTGACGGCGTTCCTTCGCCAGTCTGGCCGCTTCAATTCTGATGGCCTCTGAATCGACCGTGCCTTCCGGCTCGTCCTTTTTTTGGTTTTTTGCAATGAATGCCGCGGACGCGGTGGTTATGTCAATGACAAGCCAGTCCTTACGTTTTTTCTTACCCTGTTTGTAGAGTTCAACCCCGTCTCCAAGAATCAGATTCCTTTTGAAATCAGAGGATGAAGCCCTCCTGCCATGGGTAAAGAAATATTGAATCTCATTCATTCCAAAACCACCTGCGGCCGCCTCCAGGCCCTTGTCCCTAGGCCGTTCGTAATCCCCGATGATAATATGTAGCCGTCCATCCTGATAAAACACCCGGCCGGCGTCATAGACGGTATCTTTAAGTCCCAGTGTTAGTTTCTGTATTCTCGATAAGGCCAAAATAATATCCTGATCAGGGTTCGCGATCCGGAAA
>CAYPIT010000247.1:0-2078 GCA_964410825.1 uncultured Nitrospiraceae bacterium | reverse complement strand
GCCATGGGTTCAGCAGGCCTGCTCCCTATTGAAGCAGCTATCCCCATCCTTATAGGTGACAATATCGGAACCTGCTCGACTGCGCTCATCGCAAGTATCGGGACTACTATAACAGCAAAAAGAACTGCTTTCTCTCATCTTGTGTTTAATCTATTTGGTACGATTATTTTCTTACTGATCTTATACGTATTCAGGCTGCAGCCTTTCATAATTAACTTTTCTGGCAATAGTGTACCGCATCAGATCGCTAATATTCATACTTCTTTTAATATTGTTACCACAATTGTCCTGTTTCCACTGATCGGTTTCTTTGAAAAAATCGTAATAAAGATCTTTCCTGGAAAAGATATAACCGTGCATAAGAACGCCCTGTACCTGGACAAAAGACTTACCCAGACCCCATCGCTAGCCCTGGAACAAACCAGGAGGGAACTTATACGTGTGACAAAAATAGCTCATACCATGCTGAAGCTTTCTTTTGAGAGACTCAGTAAAAGAAATACACTTACCGAAAAGAAGATCCTTGACAGGGAATCCGCGATAGACAGTATCACAGAAGATATAATAAGATACCTCACCAGGGTATCCCAGAAAACCCTCGGGATGAGGTTATCAAATCAGCTTACAAATCTATTGCATATTGCCTATGATGCAGAGAGGACAGGGGACCATGCTGAGAGCATACTTTATCTTATCAGGGTTAAGGAAGATAACAATATGATACTTAGCCATGTAGAGACTGAGGAGCTTAATAAAACATTTGAAGCAGTTAACTATTTGTTTAAAACTCTTCTTGTAGGAATGGAAGATGACAGCATGGTCAAATTAAAAAAATGTGAAGAAATTGAAGCTCAGATAGATAATATAGTCAAAGAGGCAAGGACTAACCATCTGATAAGGTTAAGAAAAGAAGAATGTGCTATACACTCCGGAGTATTTTTTGCAGATACAATACTTCATCTTGAAAGGATCGGGGACCTTCTTTATGCAATTTCAAGAAATATGAGAGAGATAAAAGAATAAAAGATTTTCTCTTTTCAACCAGCAATATTATCTCTATAGCAACCTAATATTTGAAAGGCGGATAGATGCCAGAGGAGACTAAAAATCAGGAAATAACATTTAGCAGCGGGTATATACCTGTATTGAAAGTAGAGGGTAAGTCATTACCCGAAGCCTGGGAAAAGTCCCTTCTTTCCGTATGGGAGAACGGCGTCTCTATTAAAACCCAATACGATAGGTCCATTGACCCGCCGAGCAGGGATGCTTCTATGATAATGGTCGTTCATGAACCACTCTCGGAGCCGAGGATACACCGTGCTTTGCCCACAGGATTGGATGAACTTGAGATCTACAGGCAAGAGGTCGTCCTGGGAATCCACGACCGCTGGATAGGGAGCCATGGATGGTCATATAGCTATCATGACAGGCTTTTTAATTATCCATCAGAATCCGGCAGTTTTGACCAGATAGAAGCCGCCATAAACAATCTGGCTGAGTGCTTTTATACTAGAAGGGCCCAGGCAATAACCTGGGTCCCCGGACTGGATGCAAAACATCATGAACCTCCATGCCTCCAGAGGATGTGGCTTCGGATACTTGAAGATCCAAATGAAGGACTGGTCCTGAATATGAACACACACTGGAGATCAAGAGACGCTTATAAGGCAGCTTTTATGAATATCTTTGCCCTTACGGACCTGCAGAAAGCTATAGCAGAAAAACTCTCTGAGCTTATCGGTAAAAAAGTCAAGACAGGAAGATATGCTGATATGGTCGACAGCTACCATATCTATGGCTCATATTTTGAAGAATTCAAAGGATTTTTAAATACTTTAAAAACTAAATCTTTTGAAGAAAGGACCTATTCCTCTTCTTTCGCACAGCCATTTTTTGAAGAGGCTAATGAAAAGTTAAAGCTTGAAAAAAAATGACATAATTACCCTCTATTTAAAACGGGTTACTGTCTAAGATAATACCACCTGAGGTCTATATGATCGGAAAGCAGGATGTGATGGGCATATATATAACTGATTTATTTATTTCCGGATTCTACTTCCCCGGTATTTCATGGGGCG
>CAYPIT010000246.1:0-2116 GCA_964410825.1 uncultured Nitrospiraceae bacterium | reverse complement strand
CCTCTCATTGATAGTTTTAAAAAAAGCAGGGATTCGTTACGATTAATTAATGGCAGAATTATATGCTGCTAAAGAGAAGATCTGTAAAATATTGGTCGAATAGAATTTTTTCCTCCATGCAGGGTATATAAATAGAGAAAATATTTCATTTTTTTCTTTATATTGGTTCGAACAAGAAGGAAAAAACAATCTTTTATCTGTATAAAAAAGGTAGAAACGAGTAATCCGGCAACAATCAATCCGATTGTTTCAGGAATTATGCCAAGGAAAGGACTCTCGGGGGACAGACCAAAAGGATCGTTAAATAACGGGCTGAAAAAACTGGCGAGTACTTTGGGGACTATAAAGACATCTGCGCCGGCGCCGGTGTAATAATCGCTCTTACAAAAGTGCAGGAGTGAATAGATGGTGCTGCTGAGAATAACCGCGAGTACAGCATTCATTTTTTTCATGAACATCTGCAGTATTGTTGCCCTGAAAATGATTTCTTCAAGTACACCAATTATGATTGCCCCCAGCAGGGATGTTGCAAGTATGCCAGGCAGGCTTCCGGATGAATCCAGCAGGATGCTGAAGTAAAAAATGCCTTTGGATGAAAGAATTGCTACATATAGCCCGAGAGAAAAACATCCTAGCAAAAAGCCCCAGGCCAGAAAGCTTTTCCAGTTTTTGTTTCCCGAAAAAACCTGTGTAAATCTCGCAAAAAGTCTCATTTTTCGGGCGAATAAAAGGAGAAAAATGACAAAGGTTATTTCGAGAATTCTGCGAACAATTTTTGCGAAATCATATTGATTCAAACTCTTTTTATAGTCAAGGTGTTCCCATGCAAACGTCCTGATTGAATCCAGAACTGATCCTTTTTCATCGGGTGAAATGTTGCAGTAGATGATGCTGTCTATCGCAAGTTTTAAAACCGGTCCTATGATACAAGTCAAAACGATTGCAATTACCAGGATTGCAAGAAGCATCAAGGGAGCGTTAGATTCGGTCTTAGGGTTGTCCATGTTCAGTTTCGGCAAATCTGATCCAGTCAATTTTGATATCGTATTCCGTGGACATGCCTTCTACGAAATCCAGCCGGAAGCTGTCAATTACCCCATTCCATTCAGGATATGCCTTCATATCCACTTTATATTCATGCCATCCCTTGTGCGCGGAGAATCTGTAATTATAGAATGTTTGACCCTTTCGGAAGTAAAAGCGGATTTTGCTTTTGTCGGGTATGGAGTCTCCCAGGTAGATCCTGGCCCTGAAAGTAGTGTATTTGTCTCCGTTTATGCGGATATCTCCAAGTTCATTAACACAAAGGCTCATGTATGGATCCGCGAGATACTCGCTGTTGTGTCCGGTATATACACCATTGCTAATGGTGCCTTTCATGTTGGTTTCAATATATTCGTCAGGAGAATCCATGTTCCAGACATATTCAATGTCCGGAGGGATTTCCCAGGAGAAAGAGAGGATTGCCGCGGTAGACAGCAGAAGAAAGACGGTGACATATTTGAAAACAGGTTTAATGGCTTTCATGGAAAGAATACGTTACAGATTGTCCTGTTTCCGGTCAATTGCTTTATCGAGGATTAATTAAGCCTGAACCTCTTCCATTGCGATCTGCGACCACTCCCATAATCTTTGGGGTTTATGCCTGACTGTAGAGATATCCTTCATGACTATCTCCACGTGGCATTTTCCCCCGGTCTTATCAAGCGACTCGCGTATGTCATTACGCGCCTGTTCCGGCCGCCAGTTATCCTCCGCGAGGATTGCGGGGCTTGGTTTGATGCTTAATACGTATTCGTCACCGAGTTCTTCGACTGTCCTGTCCATGTTGCACCATGGACTGATCGATATCTTGCGAATATTCGGTATCTCCTTTATCAGATCGAACTTGTTATGTAATGGTTCGCAGCAACCGTAGTAGTTCAACCCCCACCTGTTGAGCCACCTCATATCGTGTTCGATAGCGAAATCCCGGTGCATTTGGGGAGATACCTCTGAAAAGATTTGTGCATTGGAACATCCCCACATGTTGTGAGGAAGAACATGGTCGCGATTGTAGTCGTCGCCGCGCAGCTTGTGTGCGCGTTTGCCGTGCAGCGGGACGGCCGCCAGGTCG
>CAYPIT010000245.1:0-2117 GCA_964410825.1 uncultured Nitrospiraceae bacterium | reverse complement strand
GCCTCAGCACTATTGTCCCTGATTTTTTTTAAGAACTCTATTCTCTTTTCACTTTCGCAGATATGCATATAAACTGCCCATCCCACTATGACGCCGTTATAAATGGTTTCTGTTTCTGGTGCCTTATCTCTTTCAGAAACAATTACTTCAGCGTCATATGCTTTTTCCCTGAATGTTTTGTTTGCAAGTTCTGCAAGAGCGGGATTGCATTCAAATCCTGACACGCTGTATCCTGAGTTAAGAAGGGCAAGCATCTCTCTTCCTGCGCCTGCGCCTGCAACGAGAATTGTCCGGCAATCTGCAAAATGTTCCCTGACTGCTTTTTCTTCCCATTCAAAAAATCCCTGGTTGTTGTATTCCGGGCTGTGATATGCGGGATTGATGTCGTAATAGTACTCATCAACACTGTGAAGAGATTCCCTGCCCAGCACTCCAAGCCAGAATGCCTCAAAGGGAAGAAGAATTGTCTGCTGTAAAAAAGAGACAACTTTCAGGCTGAGATAGTAAACTCGCGTAACAAAACCGTAATTTTTGTCCATCTTGATGGGCTTAACCGGTCAAAAAGCTTATGTCATCCGGTACAAAGCAGTTTAATTCTTCCATCCTTTCCAGTAATCAGCCCAGTTCTTTTCAACTGTCTCAAAGGATTCCGGTGCTTCCTTTTCAAGTACAACCCGGCTTACGGGCTGCCATACCTTTGGACCTCCTTCAAGCTCTCCGCGCTGGGTCGCATCAATAACAATCTTGCTTGTAACTCCTCTCTGGATCATACTCGGGTCAAGACCAAAGCTGAATGTCTGAGGGATTATCAGACTTCCCGGAGAAGGCTGCCATCTTGTTGCAATGGCATGTAGTACCTGGTCCATATTTGTAACATCCACATCCTTATCAACTACTACAACTATCTTGGAATTACCGGCGACAAGAACAGCCTGACCTGCCGCAATTCCCTGTCCCGGACCTCGTTTGCTTATACTGATAATAGTCATTCCTGTTGCCTCCCGGGGATTGTAAAGTTCAACAAGGCCGGGTATTATTTTTTTTAACTGGATGTAAGTTCCGATTGACCACGGAATCATATTGGTGGGAGCTGTTACACCGGTGAAATTATTAATGAAAATAGGTTTTTTTCTGTGAGTTATCGCTTTTACATTCATATAAAAGTTTTTATGCTGGCGTCCCATATATCCGTACATTTCTCCGTAGGGTCCTTCGTCTTCCAGTTCAATCATGACCTCGCCTTCAATAATCATTTCAGCATTTGCCGGAACCAGTAAGTCGCTGGTCTCGCACTTGACAAGCTCGATAGGTTTTCCCAGTATTCCTCCGGCAAACTCAAGCTCATCTTCACCAAATCCTGATACTTTTGTCGAACTCATCGAAAAAGTTACAGGGTCAACACCGAGAGCAATGGCGGCAGGAATTGATGTTTTTCCTCTTCTCTTTGCGCTCATTATAATCTGCCATCCGTGCTGCATGCGCTCGGTATTCATTCCCACCTTGTTTTTCCCCTTTACCTGAATACGGTAGGTTCCTACATTTCTGCCAACCACGGGATCTTCCATAAATACAGCGCCTGTATTGATATACTGGGCGACATCTCCCGGATTATTCTTAAACCAGGGATACTTGTATATGTCTACATCATCACCCTTGATGATTACTTCTTTGCAGGGAACATCTTTCTTATTCAGAACAACAGGCTTAATCCTTTTCCATTTGTCGCCGTTTTTTTCCACCGGACTTACAAGTACATTGCGTGCCGCTCTGTACATTTCACCGGAGTTGTTGTTTATTTTTTTTGCACCGAATAACATTGCCGCCGCATCCCATCCCGGAAAAATATTGGCAAGAACCGGTCCTTTCATCCATTTTCCGTTTATCTTTATATTTTCAAATGAAACTGCAGGTGCTTTGTCGTTCCCTAACTCGTCAAGCATCCTGTAAACAAAAGCTGTTGCTTCATATTTATCCTGATCGATTTTGTCTATGTGCAGAAGTCTTCCGCGCTGGTCAAGTGCCTCTATGTAGTCGCGCATGGTGTCATAGGGGCCTAATGCGAAATCTTTGTCTTTACTTTCAGCGGGAAGGGATAAGAGAGAGAGGATTAAAATGGA
>CAYPIT010000244.1:0-2194 GCA_964410825.1 uncultured Nitrospiraceae bacterium | reverse complement strand
CAGAGTTAAGGAACGATAGCATCTATTCCACCGAGTGGATGAATCCGAATTGGAAGAAACCGAGAATGTACATATCCACGTCACTGCTACAGCCTGACTACTTGGATGTTGCATACCGTAAGAAAGCGATATTTACAAGGAACGGAAATACAGATTATCTCAGTGCTACTAAAATGTACCTTGAGGCTGCCCTTTCACAGGACATCAGAAACGCACGTGCCTATCAGTTGATGTCTGAGATGGAAGACGATCCTATCGAAAAGCGCTTTTACGCGCTCATGGCAGCAGATATTAATCCTTCAGATAGAGGTCTAGCCCAATATACCAAAGGCGTCGAGCAACAATTTACTAAAACTTTCTTTTATGCCATACGGGATGGAGATACAGAATTTGTAAGTCGAGTTGTCAAAAGAAAATTCCATCTCGGTCAACAATATATGAATAAAACCCCGGTCGAACAGGCTATAGATTATGACCGTTCTGCGATTCTGAAAATTATTATTGATGATATGCATGACAGGAGTTCTTTAATCAGTCACACCGGTTATCCCCTCCTCTTTCATGCCTCAGCCATGGATTCTCCTGAATGCATCAGACTACTAAAAAACTATGGTGTGCCCCTCGATTATGCTGATCCGGAAAATAATAGTCTTACCGCCCTGAACATCGCTGTAAAAAACAGCAGTCAAGGGTCTGCTGGTTATCTGTATTCCAATTACACAAATTTTGATGCAAGTCTCTCATTTGCAAAGAATGACAGCCAGGAAGACTTGAATTTAATGGCCCTCTTCCTCTACAATCAGTCTGGAAGTAATTTACCAGATATTGAGCAATACTACCCCGGTTTCATGGAGGCAAATTTTGGCAGCATGACTGTGGCGGCTCAACCCACAGATGCATCAATTTATCTGAATGGAACATTAAAAGGGAATGGTTCTGTCACCATAAAAAACCTTCCCATCGGAAAGACATACGAGATTGAGGTCAGGAAAAATGGGCTCCAGGCTGCCACTGGTAAAGTTCAGCTAAGGAGTGGATCAATAACTGATGTTCAAGTGATCCTTCAGCAACCTGCCAGTATGGAAATTTCTCATTATTCAATTGGCGACGAGGGATACGAGCTCGTTGAATGGACTGCCTTCTACAAAGAACCTGAAAATCTGAAAAGGGATTCAAAGCGAAACAGGGAATACAATGATCGGTTGATAAAAAAAGCAAATGATAAAGCCAGGGAAAAAGCGAATAACGAGAATAAATACATCCGTGAAAAATTGGTAAAAGCCAATAACCTCATAAATACAGAGAATCAAAGAATAAGAGAACGGAACAACCAACTGGAAAATGGACGTTATTTCGCAATCAATTACGAGGCGGCACCCAATTCCGGCCATCAAGGAGATGTATATGCATCAAATTCTTCCGCTGACAAGTCGGCCAGTCCTAAAACAAGGAAAATGAAGCTGGAACCAGACAATACAGGAACAGCGGATAATTATACACCGGTTGAACGTGTATTCTATACTGAGCCTGGACCCACTTTCACGTCAGATCCGGTTACCTCAGCTCTTGACAAGGACAAAAAGAAGGGTAATTTAACGATTAAAACCGCCTTTACACCGAAGAGGAATAACGAATCGGTGGGCAATCAGAAACTGAATGATCCAATTGCAAAACTAAGCTCTAATATTCAGAATATGACTGAACCGGAAATAGCGAGTTCTGACGTGATTCCTTTAAAAAATGAATCGACAGAAAGAATACTTGGATATACAAAATATGTTACAGGATCCTACATGGAGTTTTCCTGTTATCCGGATGCCAAGGTTTTTCCTGGAATGCTCGTTGTGGTTTCGGGGGAAAGACAAGATATGGAAATGGAACTAGCCAGCGGCATCGTAACCTCATCATCGGGAAAAAACTGGGTAGTGGAACTTACGCGCGTCACAGATCTGCCCAAACAGGGAGACCAGATCCTAATTGCTAAACCCGTGAAGTAAAGGTTGAAATAGACAACCTAATAATATTGAAAAAGTTGAAGGCTTCAAATTATTCACTATATCCGGAACTGATTTATTTGAAATATTAGTGTTGAGTATGAGCACTATCAATAACTTCCCAAATAAGTTCGAGGTATAATCATTAATCATAGATTTTCACGGTAAACAACCGCCCGTATTTTCGGCTATGAATAGGA
>CAYPIT010000243.1:0-2242 GCA_964410825.1 uncultured Nitrospiraceae bacterium | reverse complement strand
CTGCAAATGCCCTTGAAAATGTTGACTCAGAAGGTATCTCCTGCTTCCTGTTAAACCCACATATCTTTCGCAGATTGGGCATCGTATGCAATCCTTCTATTAAATCCCTCGTTGTGGGATACCTATATACTGCCTTTGCTACAAATGCCCTCGCTATTGCCTGCCTGTCCTTTAGCTTGCGCCCTATCCATTGATATAAATATGACGTTACATGACTCTCTACTTCTACTATTTCCAATGTCGTTATCAACTGCTTCTGCTTCTTTGTTATCGGGTCTGTAAATATCTCTTCAAGATGAGGAAATAATTCTGCTTGAACTTTTCTCTTTAGCCATGATATAGTTTTTCTAACTTGCATTTGCTCTCCTTGTGGTTTATTGTTTTTGACGAAATATTCTACCACTAGGAGAGCCTTTTATCCTCAATAAAATTACCTCATTTTATGACTTTTGCAAGAGGCTCTATATTATGAAAATAAAAATGGAAAACACCTTTGGATGGCCCAAAAACAAGATTGTCGGCATACTTTCGTCAGGCGAGGAGCCGGTCCAGCTTGAAAACATGCCGATCTTTAGCAATTATATAGAACGCGACTTCAGGATAACTGCCGAGGGATTTTCAAAAAAGAGGGAGTGGAGCATACAGGGCAAGATCCCTTCTTTTGCAAGCGCCTTCATAAAACCGCACATGCTCAGATTTGATGAAGAGACCTTCTGGCTCACCAAAACCGCAACATCGACGACCGAATTGAAGCCCCACTTCTGGCGAAAAAAGATCCTTTGCAAGATCTCCGTTACGTGGAAGCATGACAGCGAATCAAAAAGCATAAGGTGTGTCGATATCAACATGAAGGTAGGTCTGCCCCTTATCGGGAAAAAACTCGAGAGTGTTATTGCAGAAATACTGAAGCACAATAATTTAAAGTATGAGGCCTTGCTGCATGATTCCTTTGCGGTGTTGCTTGGGGAGCCGACGGGCTAAGCCGAGGTGTGTTATAACGAATATGGCAAGCTACGGGGTACGAATTCGGAAGATAAAACAAAAGGCATATGCACTATTTATCAGTAATATAACTAAGATCACGCTGCTGCATAAACTACCTTAGCTGTTTCAAGTATTTCCTTGCGGCGAATATGATTGCGGCTCCGTTCAATTCCGTACCTGCTGACAAGGTCCGTCTTGCGACCGAAAATCATCTGTAGTTCATCCTGCATTTCCACATGATCCAGAAGGCTCCAACATGCATCCGATGCAAATGAAACAATTACGTCAATATCATTTTTCGGACTGAAATCTTTTCTGAGAACAGAGCCCAAAAGTGCAAACTCTGTAATTTTCCAATGTCTGCAGAAGTCAGCGATTTTTTCTTCCGGGACATTAAAATCTTTTAACATCTCTGCCCTCCTTTATTCAGCAATTAACTTGAATACCACTAATACTATATAGTTCGCACCATTAACAAAGCTGTATTAAAAATATCAAAAAACAGCTTTAAATACAAGCCGTATTTTTCCCTCGCTCCGCTTACTCAATATGTCAGTATGAAGTAGCAGCATAAAAACCGACAAAAAAAAGCAGTGACAATCTTTAGACCGTCACTGCTTTAATCCCATTTTTTATTAAGTAAAAAAACTACGTCGTTTCAGCCGGTGCTGTCTCTTCCTCTATTTCCTCTTCTGTCTCTATCTTCTGGAAACGCCCTATAAGAATATACAGGGTAAAACCAACGACCGGAATGAGGACCACGGTCAGGAGCCAAATAAGTTTATTATTATTAGTAAAATCATTCCTCAGTACATCCACCAGAGCCCATAACCAAACGACAAAAACCAAAACACCCAATACTGTCGACATATTATTATTCCTTTCTCTGTTAATATTATCCGTTATATTTTTTTATCTTCGGTTTTTCCGTTGCTGCCTTTTTTTCCGAACTTCTTTTTCATGTCCTTAAAAGCCCGGTAAGCGCTGTAACCCAGCACGCCGCCCAAAATCGGCCCTGCCGCAACCATGGATAAAGTGCTGATAGCAGCAACAGACCCGCACCCGACATGAGCTATCATACCTCCGAGACCAATTGAATATCCTGCCAGACCTGTGGCACCGCCGGCAGTGATAGCCGGCGTTGAAGTGACTACGCCTCCGGCAATCGCACCGGCCGTAGTTGTAAGTACAGGAACTGCATTACTGCCGTTATCCTGCTTTTTAGCGTTTTGTACTTCTTCCTCGTTAACCATAGTAC
>CAYPIT010000242.1:0-2246 GCA_964410825.1 uncultured Nitrospiraceae bacterium | reverse complement strand
CTCGTCGTAATTAAAGTTGGGCATCAGTTGAGGATCCTGGTCTGCTTCATCCGTGGAGATTCCATATACCGGTCCCTGCATAAGGTCAGTGACTCTGAGACCCCATGTCCTTACAAAGAACCATAAAAGGTCTGTGTCCTGAATCTTTGATGTATGATAAATCGAGCTTGCCTGTCTTGGAAAAAGGAACTTGTCTTTCTGCCCTTCGTGTTCGATCTCTATGCAGCCTTCTTCAATGTCAATATTCGGCGTGCCGTATTCACCCATAGTACCGAGCTTGATGATATGGCAGTCAGGATTAACTTCTCTAACCGCATATGCAATATTAAGAGTGCCGATCAGGTTGTTCTGTACAGTATAGGCGGCCTTTTCCCTGTCTATCATCGAGTAAGGTGCTGAAGGCTGTTCAGCATAGTGTATGACAACATCAGGGTTGTATTGCTTAAATATATGAAGGAGGAAATCGTAACTGGTAACATCACCAATATGAATGTCTATTTTTTGATCTGTCTGACTTTCCCATAACTTCGCCCTCTGTTCCAGGTCTGGTAAGGGAATCAATGTGTCGCAATCAAGATCTATCGCGGCATTGCGTCTGAAGTAGTTATCAACCCCGATGACATCATGCCCTCTTTGGGAAAAATACATACATGTAGGCCAGCCAAGATAGCCATCAGCTCCTAATATGAGCACTTTCATTTGTATCACGCTTCTTCAATTTTTTCTATAACGCGGTTTTTAACCAGATACTTTTCGATTTCTTTTTTAGAAAGAGGTTTTTCCTGAGCCGATACATAAGATTTAGACACCTTTGTTTTGAGGATAGCGGGATATTTATATTTAATCGATTTGTATATAGATTTAAAAGCTGGAGTAACAACAAACATGTCTTTTAACTCCAGTGAATGATTTGTTTCTGTCTCGCTCATCAACTCTTCATATAGTTTTTCGCCTGCCTTTGCTCCTGTCTCTGTAACAGCAATATCTGCAGGTTTATAACCATACTTTGGTGCAACAAGCTTTATCAATACTTCCGCCAGATCAGGAATTCTGACAACAGGCATTTTTGTAACAAATACTTCTCCGCCTTTTGAGATTGTCAGTGATTTCAGGACGAGCTTTGCAGCTTCTTCAATAGTCATGATGAAACGTGTCATTCTCTTATCCGTTATAGTGACAGGACCGCCTTCACGGATCTGTTTTATAAACAGCGGGATAACAGAACCACGTGACCCCATGACATTACCGAAACGCGTACTGCTATAAATGGTTTTGCTGCTGCTTTTTATCGCATTGGCAGCTGTTATCAGCCTTTCACCCATCAACTTGGAGGTGCCCATTACGTTGGTAGGATTTACCGCTTTATCACTACTTGTAAAAAGAACGTATTTGATTTTATGCGCTGTGGCAGCCCTGATGACATTTTCGATACCAATAACATTTGTCTGAACTACGTCGAAAGGGTTGTACTCGGAAAGGATTACGTGTTTAAAAGCAGCAGCATGAATGATGATGTCTATGCTATCTGCAAGTTTATCTACTTTGTCCCTGTCTCGTACATCGCCCAAAAAACAATTAACTTTCCTGGTTCTGTATTCTTCCATCAAGAAAAACATCTCGGATTCATTGTTATCCATCAGTCTCAACTCAGATGGGTTAAACGAATGTACCTGCCTGACCATTTCCTTTCCGACTGTACCGGCAGCACCGGTGATTAAAACCTTTTTCCCTTTATAAAATTCTTTCATGTGATCTCCCGGGATTCGTATATCATCTTTCTATTTCCATCTTTTCTTACAGCTCCGCACTCTCAGTTACATGCACGTCTCATGAGACGGTAACCTGCCATCAATCAATTGAACTGAAATGAACTGTTAATAAGAAGGGGGATATACGCTGGAATCCTATTGTTAAAGAAAATATGTGCTGTTACTATTAAAACGAATAATCAATGAATGAGAAATTCCCCCTGCATATATTGATCACCATTCTATCATTAATATATTAGGTATATAAGTTGTAACATAAAATTGCAAAAAATGGAATAAATAATGATTATTGGCTTATAATGCGCCAAAAGGGGGCAGGGTAACTGCTTGATTGTAAAAAATAAATTAGAGTAAAAAAAGAAGGGAAGAAGGCGAGAAAAGCGGGAAATGAGGTAAGGCGGGAAACGGATAGTAGGCAGGAGGGGAGAAGGCGGGAAAGGCGGGAAATGAGGTAAGGCGGGAAACGGATAGTAGGCA
>CAYPIT010000241.1:0-2262 GCA_964410825.1 uncultured Nitrospiraceae bacterium | reverse complement strand
GTATCTCATGATGGAGAGGAGGGTTTGTATATGGCCCTGAACTTTCCGTTTGATGCTGTCATACTTGACATCATGATGCCTGAAATGGACGGGATGGAAGTCCTGAGTCGTTTGAGAGAACAGGGAATATCCATGCCTGTCCTTATGTTGACTGCTAAAGGAGAAATTGAAGACAGGGTAAAGGGATTGAATAAAGGAGCGGATGATTATCTGCCAAAGCCATTTGATTTTGCCGAACTGCTGGCCAGGCTCAGGGCCCTTATCAGAAGGAACAAGGGACGGGCGTCTTCTATTTTGAAAGTTAATGACCTTGAACTGGACTTGAATTCCCATGAAGTAAAAAGGACGGGAACAGAGATCAGTCTCTCTGCCACTGAGTACAGGATACTCGAGTATTTCACTCTCAATCGGGACCGTGTTGTAAGCAGGTCGGAGCTTATTGAACATGTTTATGATACTAAACATGATCTGGACAGTAATGTAATTGACGTCTATATAAACTACCTCAGAAAAAAGATAGACCGGGGGGGTGATAATCAGTTAATTCATACTGTCAGGGGGGCCGGCTATATCATGAAGGAAATCAAGACATAATGACGAGTTCTATTAAAGGGAGACTGGTCCTCTGGATATTTACTTTTATCTCATTACTGCTGATTATTATCGGCGCTTCTCTTTTCTATAACATTAAGCAGGCGATATTTACATCAATAGATAATTCTCTGGACTCCAAGATAGAAATAGTGGCCGGGCTCCTGCATTTTGAAGAAGGGAAGGTCGAGTTTGAACTGTCCGAGTTTATTTCCGGTGAGTATGCTGTCCCTGGGTCCGGGCGTTACTACAAAGTAGTCATGGATGAAAAGGTCTTTGCCGCATCTCCCTCTTTAATGAATGATGATTATGATTTTACATCCGGGAAAAGGGACATGAGAAAAGGCGCTGCAGGAGATTTGGCTTATACCTCAATAGGTCCCGGCAAGGAGAGAATAAGAGTAATGCAGCATGATTTTGAATTTATTGGCAAGCCGACAACGGTGTTTCTGGGAGAAAGCATAGAGGTGAGCCTGGCTGCAATCGGGAGGATCAGAATTTTCCTCATTATTGCCATACCGGTCAGTATAGTCATTACCGGCCTTATAAGTTCATGGATAGTAAACCGGTCTTTAATGCCATTGACTCTTTTTTCCGGTGCGGTCAGCCGTATCACACATGAAAACCTTAATGAACGGGTCATTTCAGGGCACCATACAGAAGAACTGGCCGGGCTTGCGGAGGCTTTCAATGCAATGCTGGACAGACTGCAAAAGGCATTTGAGGTGGAAAAACGTATTATCTCCGATGCATCGCATGAACTAAAGACCCCGCTGTCCGTGATAAGAACACAGTGCGATGTTGTCCTTCAAAGGAGCAGGACCGTAGAAGAATATATCGAGGCAATCAGGACGATAAAGATTTCTGGTGAAAGCATGAGCAGACTTGTGAATGACCTGCTTTCACTGGCACGGCTGGATTCCGGCCTGCTGTTGTCTGCAGAATTCCAGAAACTTACATTGAACAGATGCCTTGAAGAAGCTGTAAATGCGATGAATGTACTGGCAGAGAAGAATAATGTACAGATTAATTCAGCATTCAGTGAAAATATCAGCATTATGGGTGTAAAAGAAAGGCTGACGGAAGCGTTCCTTAATATTATAGAAAATGCAGTCAGATACAACAGGCCGGGAGGGTCTGTCGATATAGAATTATCCGGGAATGACAATTATGCTGAAGTCCTGATAAAAGATACAGGGGCGGGGATTAAAGAAGATGACCTGAAAAGGATATTTAAACGTTTTTACCGGGCTGATCCTTCAAGAACTACTGGAGGGACCGGTCTCGGCCTGAGTATAGCAAAAGCAATTGTCGAGGCACACGACGGAACAATAAAAGCAGAGAGCAGAATCGGAGAAGGAAGCCGGTTTGTTATCAATTTTCCTTTGGATTTATTTTTACGGAAAACCTGAATCATGTCCTGAATATCCGGGCTTTTCCGTCGAGACATTTCCTATATTCCTAAAACAAGATATCTATTTGACTATGAGTTTTTTAATATCAGTCATAGGATAGTGTTTGCCATTTCCGGTGGCAAGAACAGCTTTGCACACAAATGCCGATGCAGCAATAAAGCAGTCGTCAAGTTCGAGTTTCTGTTTTTTTTCGTTTCTTTTATATTCGCCGGCCTTTTCAGCAATTGTCCGGTTAATATCTATAATATGGAGGCTG
>CAYPIT010000240.1:0-2292 GCA_964410825.1 uncultured Nitrospiraceae bacterium | reverse complement strand
TCTTCACAGCCTTTTTCTTCACAGCCTTCTTCTTCACGGCCTTCTTCTTCACAGCCTTTTTCTTCACAGCCTTCTTCTTCACAGCCTTCTTCTTCACAGCCTTCTTCTTCACAGCCTTTTTCTTCACGGCCTTCTTCTTCACGGCCTTCGCTTTTTTCGGTTTTTTAACTTTTGGTTCCAGTTTTTCTTTCAAGGATTTGGGAATAATACGTTTCAATATCTCATTTAGTTCAATCGCATTTTTAGGAGCAAATGCGAATGCATCATTATTAAAATAATAATACACGTCCTTTCCCAGCTTCAGATACTCCTTTATTCTTTTAGCATCCTGCTTCAATATTTCGGTGGAATAGTTTGTAGAGTAATTACCGCCTTCACCATGCCTGCGAATATAAACAAAATTGGCTGTTACCGGCAGATCATTTATAAAAGCGGGCCAGTCAGACATGCATAACGCAATATTAGCCGAAGAAAGCAGTTTAATCACTCTCTTTGAAAGCCAGCTCTTGTGTCTGAATTCAAATACGTTACGAACATTATATTTCTTAAGATTTGCAACAAAATCCTCAAGGTTCTTCATATTAAGTTTCAGATTGGGGGGCAGCTGCCAGAGGATTACATCCAGTTTTTCAAGGAGAGGTGCTGTGGCATTAAAAAAAGTCGCCAAAGGCATTTCAACATCTTTCAACTTTTTCACATGGGAGATGAAACGGCTGCCTTTAAGACAGAACGTAAAATCGTGGGGTGTCTCTTTATACCACCGTTCGAATGCCTCCTTTTTCAGCAGCCTGTAAAAAGTGACATTAAGTTCAACGCTGTTGAACTTACCCATATAAAAAGACAACCATTTTTTGTGTGGAAGATCCTCAGGATAAAAGGCACCCTTCCATGATTCATATAAGAATCCGCTACATCCTATCCTGTACTTAGGCATGGCAACATACAGTATACACGGAAATGTTAAAAAATTAAATAAAAATGAGATTCAGTAGAATACTGTCATTCTGACATGATTCCGGAGTCTTTTACGTTATAATATTAAGTAAACATTAGATTATATTCTTTTTTGAGAATCGCTGATTATACAAAGTGACCCCTGTTTAGTCCGTATTATTCTATGATTCCGCCTCCTAAGACGAAGTCACCATTATAAAAAACCGCACTCTGCCCCGGAGCTGGCGCCCACTGCGGAACATCAAACTCAACAGCGATCTCTTCACCATTAGCAAGGCTGATAGTTGACGGCCTTGGGTCCATCATTGATCGTATCCTGGTATCCGCTCTCATAGGCCCGGCAAGACATACCTGTGATATCCAGTTTAATTCCCTGACCTTAAAGGTTTTTCTCATCGCATTTTCCTGTGTGCCCGCAACTATGGTGTTATTCTGAATATTTATACCAATAACGTAGTGTGGCTTCAGTGAAGCTATGCCAAGCCCTCTTCTCTGTCCGATTGTATAAAATGCTATTCCCCTGTGTTCCCCTATATGATTACCTTCGGTGTCAATGATAGTACCGGGTTTTAACGCCTCGGGAGAAAAGCCCTTTACAAAATCTGCGTATTTATCATTACCAACAAAACATATTTCCTGACTTTCCGGTCTTAAGGCATTTGTAAGCCCCAGCTCTAAAGCGATCTTGCGGGTCTCTTTTTTATTCATGCCGCCAAGAGGAAATAGTGTCTTAGCGAGTTCCTCCTGTTTTATGACATAGAGCGCGTAAGACTGATCTTTCTTACTATCGACCCCTTTTAATAAAAGATTGCGATCCGGGTGAGAGTCAGGCATATCACGATATGTCTCTGCAGATTCGAAACTGTGTATTACCCTTGCATAATGTCCGGTTGCAACAAAATCAGCTTTAAGTTCCCTTGCCTTCTGGAGCAGAAATTTAAATTTAATATATTTGTTGCATAAAATGCATGGATTAGGCGTAGTACCCTGCAGGTATGACTCGCAGAAATTTTCAATAACTTTAGTGTAAAAAGCATCTCTTACATCAACTGTGTAATGTTCAATGCCTAATTCCCTGGCTACCGATTTTGCGATTTCTATGGTTTCGACTGAGCAGCATACATCCGATCTTTCCAGGTCCCTGCTGTCCCACAGTTCAAAACTGAGTCCAATGACTTCAACTCCCTGTTTTTTAAGCAAGTATGCAGCAACAGAAGAGTCTACACCACCACTCATAGCAACAATTACCTTCATAGTAAATTTATTGTATCACAGAAGCTCTTACGGAGTGCCTGACTCATCAATATTGAAACTGTGATTTACACGTTTCCCTTCTGA
>CAYPIT010000239.1:0-2298 GCA_964410825.1 uncultured Nitrospiraceae bacterium | reverse complement strand
TGACATATCAAAAAAATTCAGTTCAGATAATATTATGGACGGCAAATATAAAGTCGTCTTTCCCGGCCTTATTAACACTCATTCTCATGCTGCCATGGTTTATTTCAGAGGCCTTGCTGATGACCTTCCTCTTCAGGACTGGCTTGAAAAACATATATGGCCCGCTGAAATGAAATGGCTCACTGCTGAGTTTGTTGACGATGCGATCGAATTGGCCTGTCTCGAAATGTTAAAGGCCGGCGTTACAAGCTATTCCGACATGTATTTTTATCAGGATATTGCTGCACAAAAATTAATCAAAATCGGGATGCGCGGTGTACTGGGTTCAGGCATTATCGATTTTCCATGGAGAGATTATGCTCAGTCACCGGATGATTATTTCAGAAAAGCTGAGGAGCACATTAATGACTGGAAGGGTAACGAATTAGTTTCTCCCTGCATAGCGCCTCATGCCACTTTCACCTGCGGTCCTGATAATTATAAACGTGCCAAAGATCTGGCTGAGAGATATGACGTATCATTACATACCCACCTTGCTGAAACTGAGTTTGAAGTGTCCCAATGCATGGAGAAGTATGGTAAAACTCCGGTCAAACATCTGGAGTCGATAGATTTTCTTTCTGAGCGGGTTTGTGCAGCCCACTGTGTCTGGCTTACAGATGAAGAAATAGAAATTCTTGCAAAAAGAAAGGTGGGAGTGTCACATTGCATCGAAAGCAATCTGAAGCTTGCATCAGGGATAGCCCCTGTTGCCAGGATGCTCAGGAATGGAGTAAAGGTCGCCTTTGGCACTGATGGCGCAGCAAGTAATAACGATCTTAACATCCTGGGCGAATTGTCTACTGCTGCTAAAGTGCACAAGGCGGTATCCGGAGACGCAACCGCAATTGACAGTAAAACAGCACTACTGATGGCAACCCGTAATGCTGCCGAAATCATAGGCATCGGAAATAAAACCGGCTCTATTAAACCGGGCAAAAAGGCGGACCTTGTTATAGCTAACTTCGATCAACCTCATTTGACACCGGTATATGACATATACTCCCATATTGCCTATTGCATAAGGCCTTCAGATGTAGAAACTGTAATGGTAAATGGAAAGATATTAATCGATAAAGGTATTGCCACCACACTGGATGAGAGTAATGTCCTCTCAAAAGCCAGATACTGGCAGGATAAGATTAAATCTTAACCGCTATCACTATCGCTGTCGCTATCATTATCACTGTCACTGTCCGAATCACTATCGCTATCACTGTCCGAATCGTCACACGCACAGTTGACCGCTTTTTTCCATGCTTTGCCAAATATAGCAACAGCGTCTTCTGCCTGAATAGTATTCTCAGCCTCTGCAAACATTTCTTCTGCTGCTTCTATGAATTGCAGACCGCAAACAGAGTTAGTAATCGCCAATTCAGCCAATACCCTATCAGCTTCAACAAGACTCGCAATAAGGTCGGCAAATATGGGATCTTCAATTTTCAATAACTCTTTAATAGCCTTTTTTTCCGCATTGAACGTCTTCATACCATCACAGGTTAACTCATTATCAGAAGCAAAGTAGATCAGGCTTTTCCTGATATATTCAATCGCTATTTCGACATCTCCATCAGCAAGTAAATCAATAGCTCTTTCTTTGGTCTGCTGTGCCGTACATCCCAAATCTGTCACTGCCTTGCCTGATAGTGTTTCTGCACATTTATCATTTTCGTCTGGTATTCCGTCATTGTCTTCATCCGGAATAATAATTTCTCCCTTAGCGCTAACTCCGTTATTGCTGCTATTACTATTACTCCCGCATGCGATAAGCAAGAATGAAATGCTTATAAGCAGCAATAATATTTTTAAAAACTTCATGGCATCTTCTCCTTTTTCATGATTTTTTGTGTAATTTTGACCGGTACTACTATAATTACATCTTCTATCAAGGATAATTATCCTTAATGCAAGGCTTTGATTTAATAAAAATATCTTTGAAATGAAAGGGTTATTTTTTGAATGTGTTAAATAATATTATATATTATTTAATGACTGTTAATCAATATTACACATCATTGAGGGTATAAAGTCATTTCCTTCTATTTGCTTAATGAATAACAAGAAGATTCCGATAAGATAGTATCCCCCCTGTTAATCAGGGTGACGGAGGACGCGGGGAGCCTTTAAGGGGTTCCCCTAATCCTCTGTTATAAGGCCCTCTCTTTATCCAGCGAATCTAATGATGAAGTAGTTTCATTGTCCGGCTTGACCGGACAATCCAGAATTCACGGTCACAAATAGATACCGCTGTCTCAATGT
>CAYPIT010000238.1:0-2310 GCA_964410825.1 uncultured Nitrospiraceae bacterium | reverse complement strand
CAAGACAAGACAGATCATCAGAAAGTACATATATATGATTGCGCTCTGCAGAGGAAACTGTATGCCCAGAAAGGATGGTCTCGGGATATTTGCTATTCCACTGGGACCAAAGGAAAAGTCATTCCAGTTTTCGAGTATCAGTCTTATAATTTCACCGAATCCCAATGTAACAATCGCGAGATAATCTCCCCGAAGCCGCAGCACAGGGAAACCGAGAAGTATTCCAAATCCGGCGCCAATGAGTGCGCCGACAGGAAGAGCCATCCAGAAATCGAGGCCGTAATAATAATTCAGAAGCGCATAGCTGTATGCCCCCACCGCATAGAAAGCAACATAACCGAGGTCAAGAAGGCCAGCAAGTCCAACAACAATATTAAGTCCTAAACCAAGGACAACATACATAAGGACTGTTGTCATGATATTGGTCTGGTAAGTCGAAAAAATAAAAGGGAAGGATGCTGCAAGAACTGAAACCAGAACCAGTAACGGCGTGTAGAATTTAGGTTCATTGCGTATACGCTGCGTTTTTGAAGGAGCACTCTTTCGAACGGATTCGGCCATTTTCAGGCCGGCCTCTTTTCGCCTTATAAAATAGCGCCAGAGGAATGATAGGAAAAAACTTCCGATTCCGATTATCAACATGTTCTTCCATCTCCATTCAACAAGCTTTTCAACAGGATTGACACGAATCACCATTATAGGGAATGTCAGGAACATAAACCAGAGAGAGACGATAAATGATTTTCTTATTTCTGTTCGGGATATCATTTATCAAACTTTCTGTGATGATGACTTGCCGAGGATGCCTTGAGGTCTGAATATCAGAATAAGTACAAGAAGAGCAAATGCAAATACATCTTCATAGTCACTGGATACATAACCGGTGGCAAAACTCTCTGTACAGCCAAGGATAAAACCCCCAAGAACAGCTCCCGGTACACTCCCAATTCCTCCAAGCACAGCCGCAGTGAAAGCTTTTATCCCTGCTATAAAGCCTATATAGAAATTAATCTGACCGATATGGGAAGCGATCAGAATACCGCCTATTGCTGCCAGGGCGGAACCGATGACAAATGTGACCGATATTATCCGGTTGATATCAATGCCGACCAGCATAGCCATTTTTCTGTCCTGTGCTGTTGCACGCATCGCCTTTCCTGTTTTGGTAAATTTAATCATCAATGTCAAAATTGTCATGGCGACAGCTGTTGTCAACAGGATTACGAGTTCGGAAGAGCTGAAGATATGCGCATATTTCTCCATAAATTTAAATTCAGGGACAAGACTTGGGAAGGGAAGAAAATCAGAAGTCTGGGCCAGGAGAACATAATTCTGCAGGAATATTGACATGCCGATGGCGCTGATTAGCGGAGAGAGACGTGGTGCATGACGGAGCGGTTTGTAAGCGATTTTCTCCAGGGTAAAACCGTAGGCAGATGAATATACAACAGCGACCAATGCTGCCAGTACGATAATAGAGAATTCGTTAAAACCGTACAATGTAAGGACACTTGATATGATTAAAGCGGTGAAGGCACCGATCATATAAATTTCACCATGCGCAAAATTTATAAGCTCGATTATGCCGTAGACCATAGTGTAACCGAGTGCTATAAGGGCATAGATGCTTCCCCTGGTAAGTCCTCCAAGAAAGAGCTCAATAAAATATTGCATATTGATGAACTAATTAGTTGACTTCAACATAGCTGCCATTTTGAACCTGATAAACGGAGAAACCTACACCGATTGCATCACCACGATCGTCAAAACGGATCTTCCCGAGCGGTGTGTCTACATACTCAGTCTTTAATGTTCTGGATACTTTCTCATAATCTGTAGAGCCGGTCTTTTCAATTGCGTTAAGCAGGGCCTGAGCAGCAGCATAGGCATTTAAAAAAAATGCACCGGGATCTGAACCGTAGATTTTCCTGTGCGCATTGTTGGCAGCGATCGCGAGAGGATTTTTTGACACATCTTTCGGCCCTGTTGCATAAACATCCTCTGCATATTTGCCGGCTACTTTGATGAAGGTAATATCTTTTACACCGTCATCGGAAATGAAAACGGTCTTCATTTTCTTTTTGCGCATCAATGTAACAATCTTTGAGGCTTCAGGATGATATCCTCCATATATTACTGCTTCGGCCTCAGAGTTTTTAATTTTCTGAATTACTGCGGAGTAATCAACTGCACCAGGTGTGATACCTTCATACAGAACAAGCTCGGCTTTACCGGAGTTTTCCACAAAACTTTTTGCAAATTCTGCCAGTCCCTTGCCATAGTCTCCTTTGTCATGCAAGACAGCAATTT
>CAYPIT010000237.1:0-2337 GCA_964410825.1 uncultured Nitrospiraceae bacterium | reverse complement strand
TGGCAAGCCGTCAAGACCATTGCCGTTATTGTCGTTTTATTCTGTGCCCTAACGCCGATGTCATGGATGCGAAGATCATATAAAGGGCACCCCCTATAGATATCAGATTCAGAGAATTCTGATATCTTATATAGGCAACCAAACAAAAACCCTTATAACAGGAGGTGCCTTATGAAATTGTACACTGCTTTTGATCTTCATTCAAGTAACAGTTATCTGGCAATTATAGATAACAAAGGGAAACGGGTGTTTAAAAGACAGCTGAAAAATAATCCGGAACTCATCCTTTCAACCCTCAGTCCCTACAAGAAGGATATCACAGGGATTGTTGTTGAGTCTACATATAATTGGTACTGGATGGGAGATATGTTAATGGATGCGGGATATAAGGTGCATCTTGCCAATCCTTCGGCTATTCAAAAGTACAAAGGATTGAAATACAGCGATGATAAGCACGATGCCTTCTGGCTGGCAGAGATGTTACGTCTGGGCATATTGCCTGAGGGCTATATCTACCCAAAACAACAGAGACCTGTTCGGGATCTGTTAAGAAAAAGAGGACATCTGGTGAAGCTCCGGTCATCATTAATGATAAGCCTGCAGAATATTATCACTCGAAACAAAGGGGTCAAGCTCAGTGCTAATGATTTAAAAGTACTTGGAGAGGACCGGGTAGCCCCATTATTTCAGGACAATGAAGATCTGGCATTATCAGGGAAGGTCAGCAAAGATTGTATAGACTACCTTACGAAGCAAATAAATAAAATTGAGAGACATGTCCGGAAACAACTCAAGCTCAGTAAACCCTATACGTATTTATTAAGCATTCCCGGTGTGGGGAAAACACTGAGCCTGGTCATTATGTTGGAGACCGGCCCGATAGAACGATTTGAAAAAGTCGGCAACTATGTATCTTATTGCAGGAAAGTTTCAAGTAAATGGACAAGTAATGACAAGAAAAAAGGCAAAGGCAATAAAAAGAACGGAAACAGATATCTTTCATGGGCGTTTTCCGAGGCAGCTGAGCTGGCAAGACGCTTTCATGAGCAACCCAGAGCGTACTATAACCGTAAGATGCAGAAGAGCAACTTTATGGTAGCACACAGTGCCCTTGCCCACAAACTGGCACGGGCAGCGTACTACATCATAAATGACGAAGTTGTTTTTAAGCCTGAGAAGATTTTTGTTTAAATAAATGGCTGGGGCGGTGAACCTGATCAGGCACTGGCAAAACCACAGGATGCGAATGGAAATCCGTCCCACCCATTAAAATAAAAGTTATCAATATCTTTACTGCCCATGTCATGAGCCACTGGAGGTTGGTTAATAACCATGAGATGTGTAATAAAATAATTGGACATGGCCTGGAACCGATGATTTTCTGGGGGTCGAAATGACCCAGGGACTGTTATAAATTAAGAAAGCTTATTTTCTTAACAAGTCTTGATCCTGATGGGCGTGTGGTGCAGTGAAGACTGACGCTGAACTGAAAGAAACTGCGGCAATGGTGGAGACTTGGTGACTTAAAAAAAGACGTGAAAAGTTCCTTTTCACGTAATGGGGTGCTTTTTTGCTGTTTAAGCAAAGTCAATATGTCCCCTTAACTGCAACGCGATTATGTCCCGTTAAGGGAGAAGCCGGTTTAGATGAAATGTAAACTTGCAATGCATGATTATTTTTAGATGAAACAGAGTTCCGACTTGTTTTCCAGGATCGGACAGGTTCTTTAAAAGGGGTGCTCTTATGAGTAGCAATTTTATTATCATTGTCCCACACCGACCATTTACCGTCTAAGTGATGTCTTACAAGAACCTTCTTTTTAGCAAAAGAGATTCTTTGCTGCTGTTTAGGTATGTCAATCATAAGTCCACCGAGACGGACACAATTGTCATTACCAACAACAGCTTCATATCCATAGGAAACCTTCAGATATATTTCCGGTTTAGATATTTTTCTGAATGTACTGGTGGCAGACTGGGGTTTTTTAGCAAACCTGCGATTGAATCGGTTGATGAATACGCTATCAAGCCACTTATTGGCTTTATCCATATCAGTAATACCTTCAATGGCAAGTTCAGCGATGAGACGATCCTGCAGAGTGCCAAAGCTTCTTTCAACACGTCCTTTGGCCTGGGGAGAGTATGCCTGAACAGAGCATATATTGAGTTCTTGCAGGACTCTGCCAACATGGGTTGGATATTGACAGCCCTGCAGCTGCTCCTCTATGCTCCAGAAGTTATCTGTGCGTACAAAGATGGTATGCCGGTCATGGTATATGGCCATTGGCACACCATGACGGATTAACAATTTACTCAGAAGCCTTAGGTATCCTGCTGA
>CAYPIT010000236.1:0-2373 GCA_964410825.1 uncultured Nitrospiraceae bacterium | reverse complement strand
TTTGACGATGATCCACTTTCTTTTATCTTCGGAGGACGGTACGTTTCTGAAAAAGTTTCAGCAGAACTTGGTTTGAGCACAGGCCTTGCTGATGCATCCTCTGATACCAGCATTCATTTGGATATTACATTCGTATTCTAATAGAAGATAAAGATGATTGAAGTTTTTCAGTATCTGAATAGTTGTAATAGTCAATTTCAAAGGAAGGAAGTCTTTCAATTGGTATTGAACACAGAACTTTCAACTGCAATGTCAATGATACAGATACGGGAGACACAAATTGAATGTAGAAACCAGTAGGTTCGCTTTTTAATTCTCGGTATTATTTTAATACCCGGATTTTGCACGAAAGAATAAGGAGAAACCCTAATAAGTATTGAAAAAGGCCATCTGGGCCTTATATTGTAAGTGTCAACAAACCTTATAAGGATATCCCAGATGGTTACAAAAAAGCATACACAGAAAAGGGTCAAAAAGCAAGCAAAAAAGAGCGCTAAAGATCAGGAAGCCAAAGTAATAGCAGTGACAGCAGATAGTCCGTATGGTATGTGCAGCGAACGTCTATCCTCTTTTGGAGGACTGACGATACTTGTGAAATTTCTATCGCTGATAGAGGTGGAAAAGATATTCAATGAGATCTATATTAAACCATTGCGGAAGGCAGAGCTGGGCTGTTACAAGATGGTATTGGGTATACTGATGATGCTATTTGTCGGGTATCAGCGGATAGCCCACATAGCAACTCTGCAGAAAGATCCGATCATCTGCGGGATACTGAGGGTAAGCTGTCTGCCGGTGGTGAGCACATTCTGGAGATACCTGAGTAGTCTTGGAGAGCGTCAGTCATTGTCAATACTGGAGATAATGAGAGAGGTCCGGAGCCGGGTATGGCATATAGCAGATTATCACCCCGAGCGTTTGCGGGTAAATATAGATACAACAGTAAGCACCGTATACGGAGATATCGAACGAGCTCACAAAGGACATAACGCCAAGCACCGTGGCAAAAAAGGGTATCGTCCGGTTTTATGTTTTATAGATGAGACCAGGGAATATCTGTGCGGTGCTCAGCGAACCGGCAAAAGTATGAACAAACAAGAGTCAGGAAAATATATCCGCCAGATCAGAAAACACCTGCCCTGTGATGTAAAGCACGTGCTGATAAGCGGAGACTCAGAATTTTTGGGATGGGACAGTATTGGAGAATGTGAAAAGGCAGGGTACTGGTATATATACGCGAATAAGCGCTGTAAACCGGTATTTCCAGAGGATGGATGGTACAGGTATAAAGATTACGAGTATAATGAATGCTACCATCATCCCGAAGGCTGGCAACACCCCTGTCGCTTTGCGGCAATGAGAATACGGGAAGAAGACGATCAACAGGAGGCACTTTTTCCGGAAGTAAATTATACCTACCGGGTATTTATAACAAACAGACAGACCCGTCCGCATAATGTCATAGCAGAATATGACAAACGCGCGGACGTGGAAAACTCAATAAAGGAAGCACAGTCAGAAGGAATAATGGCGATTCCCTCAAAGAAATTCAGAAAGAATCAATGTTTTTTTCAACTGGCAATGTTTGCTTATAATATATGGAGATGGATTAAACTGATAGCTGCCTGCAGTCAGACAAAAGAAGACAGCCTCACCAATAAAGCAATAAAGAAAAACACTGAGTATCAGGACACGATCCGTACCAGCAGATTGAAAAAACTGTATGTGCCTGCAAAACTGACTTTTCATGAAAACAGAGGGAATATCCTCTACTCAACTTTCGATGTACGCTCTGCCGGAGTAATGGATTTTCTGAAATACCTCGACCATAAGAGAAAAATAGTATGGACCTGGCCACAGTTACCTAAACTCAGCGATACAGGATAAGTTATTTTTTTGAATGTCCTGTGTGCAAATTATTTTTTGCACGAGTGTTTTTCAGAAAGGAATGTTTGAGTAAGACAGTAGCAAGGAAGCATAGAATTTTAAGTCAGGATTTATCAGACACTCGTAGTGTTTTTTGTGCTTTTTCGTGCAAAATTCGGGTGTTAACTTAACAATGTCCCCATTTCTTTGCAGTTTTATTTAGCAAATTGAGTTCCAAATATATGGCCCGACTATCATTAGGATTCAGGAAATCTGGAACCATTTCCCATTTGTCTAATACCATGAGTAAGACTGGTAAAGCTTCTTTTGCCGAAGATCCTATTTCCCCCAATGCAGAAACTATTTCAGTCCGTATCCGAGTATAATTGCTATGTACTAAAATATTGTCCAACTTATAAGTCTTCTGCAAAATATTTATTAAAATCGGTACTGAAGCAGATGCTTCGGGTCCAATGATTCCTAAGGCATCAATTAAATTTATATTAA
>CAYPIT010000235.1:0-2379 GCA_964410825.1 uncultured Nitrospiraceae bacterium | reverse complement strand
ACAATCGTGTGTCAGTGTAATAGCAAATATCCCGAGACCATCCTTTCTGGGCATACAGTTGCCTCTGCAGAGCGCAATCATATATATGTACTTTCTGATGATCTGTCTTGTCTTGTTTACGATCTTTGTTGTAAACAGGCTTCAGAACTCAAGAATAGGCAGGGCATGGATCGCCCTGAGAGAAGATGAAATTGCCTGCCAGACGATGGGGATAGACAAGGTAAAAACAAAACTGACAGCCTTTGCGCTTGGAGCAACATGGGCAGGAATGGTTGGGGTTATATTTGCTGCTAAAACGACATTTATAAATCCTGCCAGTTTTACTTTTCTTGAATCAGCTATGATCCTTTCTATCGTTGTTCTTGGAGGAATGGGCTCAATCCCCGGGGTTGTAATCGGAGCGTTCATACTGATACTTATGCCTGAATATCTCAGGGCATTTTCGAATTACAGAATGCTGCTCTTTGGTGGAATTCTGGTAATCATGATGGTCTTTCGTCCACAGGGAATCATCTGCAATGTTCGCAGGTCGTACGAATTAAAAGAGATCCGGGGAGATGCCATAAAACAGTAAATGGGAATAATTTTAGAAACAAATAACCTGACCATGAACTTTGGAGGACTGCGTGCTCTGGACCGTTTTGACCTGAGTGTCTCGGAGGGAGAGATTGTAGCTCTTATTGGTCCGAACGGTGCGGGAAAAACCACTTTTTTTAACTGTATAACCGGAATTTACGACCCTGCAGACGGAGATATATTTATTTCTCCCCCAGGCAAAAAGCGCAAAAAGATTAACGGAATGAAGCCAAACCTGATCACACTGAAAGGAATGACCCGGACATTTCAAAACATACGACTGTTTCCAAACATGACGGTTCTTGAAAATGTAATGATAGGCCGACACTGCCGTACTCACTCCGGGGTAATTGGCGCAATATTCAGAGGACGTTTTACGGTTAGAGAAGAAAATGAGGTGGTAAATTATAGTCATGACATATTGAAAAAAATCGGACTGCTTGAATTTGCCAATGAACTTGCCAGGAATCTTCCATATGGAGCACAGAGACGTCTCGAAATAGCCCGTGCATTGGCTACCGAACCGTTCCTTCTTCTTCTTGATGAACCTGCGGCCGGATTAAACCTGCAGGAAACAAAAGAGCTCGACAGCCTGATTACAAAAATCCGTGATAAAGAAAAAATATCCATACTGCTGATCGAGCATGACATGAAACTTGTAATGAGAATATCTGACCGGATAGTTGTAATGGACTACGGCAAGAAGATAGCTCAAGGTACCCCTCTTGAAATAAGGATCGACCCTGTTGTGATTAAGGCATACCTTGGAGAAGAGTTCGTTGCTTAAGCTCGTCAACGTAAAAACATTCTACGGAAACATTCAGGCTCTAAAAGGCATAAACATAGAGGTTTCTGAAGGCGAGATTATAACTCTTATCGGTTCAAACGGCGCCGGCAAAACCACTACTCTAATGTCCATTTCAGGAGTGGTCCCGCCTCGTGAAGGGGAAATCATCTTCATGGATCAGCAAATTCACGGATTCAGTCCGGACAGGATCGTTTCCCTGGGAATATCACAGGTCCCTGAAGGGCGTCATATTTTCCCGCAACTGTCCGTATTGGAAAACCTTCATATGGGCGCATTTATTCGCACAGACAAAGATGAGATAAAAAAAGACATTGAATATATATTTGAGCTTTTCCCTATTCTCACTAAGAGACGTAATCAGGCCGGCGGCACACTCAGTGGCGGAGAGCAGCAGATGCTGGCCATATCAAGAGCACTCATGGCCAGACCCAGCCTGCTGTTGATGGATGAACCATCTCTCGGGCTTGCACCAATCATTGTGAAGCAGATATTTTCGATCATTAAAAAGATCAATGCCGAACAGAAAACCACTATTTTCCTTGTTGAGCAAAATGCCAACCTTGCATTGCAGGTGGCTAACAGAGGATATGTTATTGAGAACGGTCGTATAGTAATCGAAGATTCGGCTGACAACCTTCTATCAAACAGTGACGTAAAGAAAGCCTACCTTGGTTTGTAAATTTGACCGCTTTTTGGCATTTATGTAGAATAGAAACTTCGTCTATAATATTTTCTTTTGGGGCGTCGCCAAGCGGTAAGGCACCGGGTTCTGGTCCCGGCATCCGGGGGTTCGAATCCTCCCGCCCCAGCCATGAAAGGCAGGGTAAAAGGGAACAAGGTTAAAGGTTAAGGGTAAAGGGATTATGTGTATATTTCTCCCTTTTGCCCTTTACCCTAATTTCCTTAACCCTGTAGTGTCGGTCCCATCGTCTAGTGGCCCAGGACGTCGGCCTCTCACGCCGAAAACACGGGTTCGAGTCCCGTTGGGATCACCA
>CAYPIT010000234.1:0-2392 GCA_964410825.1 uncultured Nitrospiraceae bacterium | reverse complement strand
CTGTGTGAATAATATGGGTTAGATTACCATCTGAATGATTAAAAAAAGATTAAAAAGGAGATAAAGAAAAACACTGGATGATATATTGCTGACAGGTCTCATTAAACCTCTTGCTCGAGAATTTCTTTGACCTTGTTCTTAAGCTCATCAAAGTTGGATGATTTCACTACATAATGGTCGGCGGCAACCGCTGAGAAATCACTTTTATATACGCTATAGGCAGAACATATTATTACGGGGAGGTCATAATCTGTTTCCCGGATTTTTCGCAGTACAGACAATCCGTCTTCACCGGGCATTTTTATATCGAGTGTTACAAGGTCCGGCTTTTCTTCACTGATTTTCCGCAGGGCAACGGCCCCGTTTTCAGCGGTTATTACATCATACCCCTCATCAGTTAACTCTTCAGTCAGCAATAAACGTATATTTTTTTCGTCATCTACAATAAGTATTTTTTTATTCACCTTAATGCTCTCCCTCTATTTACTGGCGGTCCATTGTTCGATAAGATACGGTTTTAGCTTCTCAAATACCGAACACTGGTTCGTAATTATCTCCTCTGCCTGATGAGAATCCAGGTTCAGTGTCTCTTTTACGAAGGATGCTGTTTTGGCATAATATATAGGAACAAGCGCTTCAATAATATCATTAGTGCTCAGTCCATCTACCAGGTTTTTGTAAGCTACTGCAAAATCAAAAAGCGACTTTATCCAGAGTTCGCTCGGGAGTTCAAAATGGGCATCATCCATTTTTACAACTTCCTTTATTTTTTGACAGTTTCCATTTTGCAATATCTTCTCCCACAATGGCATAAATTGCTCAGCGCCGTCTCTGAATTTTTCGATCATATTTGTGACATCCACATTAATGGATTTTGGGGCAGCTTCAGACTCAAAGCCGAATATGGCCGTTGGACGGCTGCCTTTGACCCGGAACCACTTGTGCATATATATATTCATTAAAGCTAATATCGTTCCTACGACCTGCTTAAACATAGGGCTGAGGTCCTTGCCGGGGTCTTTAGCATCATGAATTTTTGTTCCAAGAAATGACTGGCAGATTGTAAAGTTCTCACATATGGCCACGGTTGTCATCCATATGTCAATCCCAAATCTGGCAATATCAGTATCCCACACATCCTTGGAAAGAAGGCTTTCCATCAGTTCTATTGAAAACCCAAAATCACCGCCAATCGGCTGGCGGACACGTCTTCCGTAAAGGGACCATGTTAATGGAAAGGCAATCATGTTAGTGATGGTACCGTCATATTTGTGCCTGCTGTAATATGGCGTTACAAAGCCGAACTTCTTCAGAACTACCGGTGCGATCAGGAGTTCAATCCATTCAGGTGATATGCTTCGCAAATCAGAGTCAAGCATGCAACCGGCCTTAACACCGAGCATCTTCCCTGCTTCAAAGATGGCCTTTATAGCAGTGCCTTTGCCTGATCTACCGACATATTTCAGTGCGACAATCCGGTTATCATTCTCCGGCTTGGATATAAAGGCATTTTCAAAGTAATGCTTGTCCTGCAGCGAGTCAACCGCTTTCTGTGTAGCATCAAGATCGCCGCCCTCAGAAATCACGATCACACCCTTGTATTCAGAGAAATATTTCGCAAGGCCAAGCTCAGCGGCTTTTATGACTCGAGTGACTGTATCGGCATTATTAAAGCTGGGGATTCCAATGATGATATCAGCAGAACCAATTTCCTTCAGTATATTGAGGGCACTATCATCAATGGCAGTATAATTATGAGCTATTGAGTCACTGTTCAATTTCCATCTCCCTTTAGGTCATTCAGTAAGTGTAATTTTAATACATTATTTATATTTTTACGATATTTAAATTCATCGGCACAAAAATAATAATTCTTTACCATTTACATTATACGCAGGGGCCTTACCCCTTAGTTATATTTATACTGCCGTTTACCGAAACAGGATTTATCAGACTGTCAACTACAGGACAGTGGGCAATCACCTCTTCGGCCAGTTCCCTCACTGTGTTTTCATCATCAGGAGAGTCAATATTGAACTCATAATTCAAATCCTGGAAGCCCGGCCTTGTACTCTCATCAACCATGAAGAGCCCCCTCAAGTCCAGCGTCCCTTCGATCTCCACGGACAGAGAATTAACAGTAATCCCCCTGTGCAGCGCAAATTCATAAAAAGCAGCTTCTATGCAGGCTGCAAAAGCGGATAGAAGCAGTTCAATGGGATTGGGGGCCTTATTTGTTCCGCCGGCCGGTTCAGCATAGTCACTTGAAACAGCATGGTCTCTTACTGCTGTTTCTGTGTACAGCGCATAAATATGCTTTGAAGACACCTTTGGTTTATATATGGCTGTTTCCGGTTTTTTTTGAAAAAGCTCAATTCTTCGTGATACAATT
>CAYPIT010000233.1:0-2412 GCA_964410825.1 uncultured Nitrospiraceae bacterium | reverse complement strand
AGGAGTACATGACCCGGCAGAGGATTTTAACGGCACTGTCCAGGACCATGTTGAATGTACGGACTGTCACAACCCTCATCGGGCAAATAACACTCCGTCGCCCGGAGCGCCGCAGATCTCGGGTCCAGTTGATGGTATGAAAGGTATAGATTCCGCTGGACAACAGATTAAATCAGCAGTCAATCAGTATGAAATATGCTTTAAATGCCATGCTGATAACAGTGTGATAACAATTCTTCCGGTCGACAGACAATTGCAGCAGCTGAATACAAGGCTTGAATTTGAGCCTTCAAACCCTTCATATCACCCTGTTGAAATTGAAGGTGTTAATCCTGATGTGCCGAGCCTGCTCCCGCCTTACACCACATTGAGCATCATATTCTGTACTGATTGCCATAATAATGAGAATAGCGCAGGCCCAAATGGTCCGCATGGTTCATTCAACCGGTATTTACTCGAAGAAAATTATACAACACAGGATAATACACAGGAGAGTCCGTTTAATTATGCATTATGCTACAAATGCCATGACAGAAACAGCATTCTTAATGATGACAGTTTTAAGGAACATAAAAAACATATAGAGGGTAAAGATACCCCCTGCTCGGCCTGTCATGATGCACACGGAATAAGTTCCACCCAGGGCAATCCCTCAAATAACAGTCATTTGATTAGTTTTGATATTACAATTGTTCAGCCAAATGATCAGGGTCTGCTCAGATTTGAGGACCTCGGAACATTCAGCGGCAGGTGCTATTTAACATGCCACGGGAAAAAGCATGATCCAAAGGAGTATCCATAGATGAATATATCGTGCAGGTAAGGAAATATGGCAAGATGTCTTTGCAATTGGCTGCTATATAATATCTAAATTAAGCGATTCTTAAATTGTGTCGTCATTCCGGTGAAAACGGGAATCCAGAAAACAGAAGGGCTGGATTCCCGCTCATCCGACTGCTGGAATGACAAATTTTTAACTTGACTGTCGATGATTAAATTTATAGTAAAACTTTAATTTCAATGCTTCATGAGGATTCAGGCTAAATGACTGGAAAGAATAAATGATTAATATGAAGGAGTAAACAAAATGAAACTTAAAAAACAGGTTTTAATGATAATATTCACATTACTTATCGCCGCTTCGTTTGTGACGGCAGAGAGCAGAGAGCCGGTTGAAAAAAAGAAAGCCGATTCCCATATCGGCACAGTGAAGAAAATTGAAGAGGCAGGGAAATACATATACATGCAGATTGATGAAGAAGGCAAAGAGGTCTGGCTTGCGACCATGCCCAATTTTTTCAGGGGAAAGCTGTCTGAAGGAGACAGGGTCGAGTATACGGGAGGAGACCTTATAAGCGGGTTCAGGAGCAAGGCATTGAACAGGACCTTTGATTCCATTTTGTTTATCACAAGGATAAGGTCATTAAAGGGAGGGCCTTCAGAAGCAGGACAGGCTGCGCCTCAAAATGACCCTCACAAAAAAATACCCGGTATGCAGAAAAAGGTAAGCGCCCCGCTAAAAGGTGAAATAAAAAAGGCGGAAGAAGGCAAGAACATTGAAGAAATCTTTTCGGAAAAAGACCAGTTAAATAATAAGGACGTGATTTTAAGAGGCAAAGCAATGAAGGTAAGTAAAAATATACTGGCCAAGACATGGGTTACCTTACAGGACGGTACAGGCCTGGCGCCTGATAATAAGATCATCGCTGTGACACTGGATTCGGTAGATAAGGGTGATATAGTAATTGTCAAAGGAATATTAAAAACAGATGTTAATCTGGGTTCAGGTTATAAATATAAAGCATTAATTGATGAGGCAAAGCTCATAAAATAACGGGGGATTGCCAGTGAATGACATAGATGTTTTAAAAAAGGGTTTTATCAAGAGACTTGTGCTGCTCATACTCCTTGTATTTATCGTGTTCTCTTCAGTATCCGGGCTGTTCCTTTATTTCAATACATACAGGTCCCTTGATACGAATTACAGCGCATCGATTTCGATCATAAGCGAAATAAAAGAGGACCTTCTTTCCAGGACAATTACCATCAGTGCGCTCTTCTACCTGTTTATTCTTATCGGGATAGTATTATTGGCGGTTTTATACACGCACAGGATCGCAGGCCCGCTTCAGAGGATCAAATTGTTTGCCGGGTCGGTAAGACGGGGGGATTTAAGCACAGCTCTGAAGTTCAGGAAAAAAGACGCTGTTCACTCCTTCGGCGATTCACTTAATAGAATGACTGAAAGCTGGCAGGGCAGAATCCGGTCCCTGACATCTTATATAGAGCAATTGGAAAATGCAGTGAAAGAATGCAGGTCTCTGGCGGAGAATGAGAAAGAAAGGGCAGCTGTCCTTGGAAAAATATCATCCATTGATAAAGAAATAAAAAAACTCCTCGACGAAATAAATA
>CAYPIT010000232.1:0-2414 GCA_964410825.1 uncultured Nitrospiraceae bacterium | reverse complement strand
TTGACAGTCAAAAGATCGCAAATGATTTTGTGGATGTTTTAAATCAGATTGCGATGTAATCAGTTTGCCATCTTTCTCTTGTTGTATATGTTCATGCTTTATAAATTTGTTGATAGTATGTTCTGAAATGAAAAAAAATATATTAATCCTTGATACTGGTAAAGAATGGGGAGGGGGTACAAACAGTCTTCTTGAACTCTTAAAGAGAGCAAATAAAAAAAAATATAGTTTTTCTGTTTTATTTTATATCAATTATAAAAAAGGGAAGGATTCCTGTATTAAAACAGAAATCGAAAAACTTGGCATTGATTTTCTTCTCCTTGAGCAGGAGAAACCCCCGTTTCTGGCAAAAATTCTCAAGGAAATAGTAAGGATACTCTCCTTTTTTAGTAAGAGCATTCAAAAACAATTGATATTTTATATTGACCGTCAGAGCAGGATCAAGAAAAACGCAAAGAGAATAGCATCAATACTGAGAAGTCGAAAAATCGATCTGTTATACATGAACAATCAGCCATCTTCTAATTTTGAAGGCATTCTGGCTTCTGAAATGACCAGCATTCCGTCTTTGCAGCATTCTCGTATTGAGACGGTACTTAAACCGGCTGAAGTGAAAGCATCCAACCGGACGCTCTCAAAAATAATTTGCGTGTCTGAAGGAGTTAAAGATAGTTTTGTTAAGCAGTTGATCAATAACTCAAAATGTGTTGTAGTGCATAACGGGATCAGTAGCGAAACTAAACCTTTGGTGCCTTCCCGGGAAATAAAAGCGAAATTGGGCATCGCAGATACTGACATAGTGATAGGCACGGTCGGTTCGCTTATCAAACGAAAACGGATCAAAGACCTGATAGAAACGCTGCATATCATAACAACCACAACAGACTTCTCAGTCAAATGCGTGATTATTGGAGAAGGTCCTGAAAGAGATAATCTTGTACATCTTGTGAAAAAGCGAAATCTGGATAACAACATTATATTTACCGGATTTCAGATAGATGCTGTTTCATACATAAATGCTATGGACATCTTTGTCATGACCTCGGAAAAAGAGGGCTTGTCGCGTGTTATTCTGGAGGCGATGCTTATGGGGAGACCTGTTGTTGCTTCCAATATTACGGGTGCCTCGGAACTTATTGTTGATCGGGAAAACGGCATGTTAGTACCTTTGGAGCATACTGATCAGTTTGCCTCATCTATTATTGAATTAATTGAGCATCCTGAATTGCGTAAATCAATGGGGGGAAATGCCCATAAGAGGATTGTCGATAACTATTCCATAGAAAAATATATTAATGGAGTGGAGACGGTTTTTGCAGAGATATTAGGCTAATGTTATATGTACTCTTAAGTTATCTTTTTTCACCATTTATATATTTTTTTATTGCATTAAAGAAAAATAAGCCTGTTAACAGGATTCTTATTATTCAGACCGCAAAGATAGGTGATCTCATCTGTTCAACACCGGTGATCAGAGAAGTAAAGAAGAAGTATCCTCATTCCCACCTTACGGTCATCATAGGTCCGGTTACAAAAGAACTGCTGGACTATAACCCCCATGTCAATGAAATAGTGACCCTGAAAAAATCAGATTACAATGGTTTTGCCGGTAAGGCTAAATTATCTAATCTTATACATAAAGGAAGATATGATATATCCATTTCACTTAATCCAAGTGTGCCATACGCAATTTTGCTTTTCTGGGGATTGGTTCCCGTACGACTTTCTGTCATGCCGGACTTTTCGGGAATGACGTTTAAGCTGGCATCAGTTTTTTTTACCGGCTTGCAGAAGCATGTTAGAGGAAATCAGACTATTGAAACATACATGAAAATGCTTGAGTACCTTGGCATCAAAAGCAATAACATATCAAAAGAGGTTTATCGATCAGAGAGTTCAGACGAAAAAGTTCAGGGAATATTGGGATCAGTTGAAAAACCGTTAATCGGCATTGGAGTAAGCAGCGGCAATAAGATGAAGGAATTGGGCCAGGAAAAAATCATTCGGCTTATAGATGAGCTTGTGGCAGGTATCGATGGCTGTGTAGTGCTTATTGGATCCGCTCAGGATCTATATGCTGCAGAAATCATCTCGGATGCAGTTGCTAAGAAAGAGCATATTATCAATGCAACAGGCGAATTGAGTCTTGCTGAACTGCCGGCGCTCATTGAAAGACTTTCTTTATTTATTGGGGTAGATTCCGGAATCACATATATGGCTGATTCTTTATCCATTCCATTAATTAACATATCCGGCCCTGCGGATATGCAGGATCAGAAGCCTGCTGGTAACGACGCTATCATATTGCAGAAAGAACTTGATTGTGTCCCCTGCTCTCATGCATTTAAAGCTCCATATGCATGCCGGAGGGGAGACCGGACATGTATAGAATCAGTATCAACAGGAGAAATCTG
>CAYPIT010000231.1:0-2458 GCA_964410825.1 uncultured Nitrospiraceae bacterium | reverse complement strand
TTCATTACCTCATTCGTCAGTCAAACCTGGAGGCTACTTACCCAAGAATATTTATTTCAAATATTTCATGAAATCATTTGAAGATTTCGCTGTGATGAAAAGCATCAAGAGAATGGCCATACGGTATGAAGATGATTCATATACGCATTTCATATTAAACAAACTTATGATTGCCGGTGATTTCGGGTTGAATTCAAAAACATATTGTGTAATACCATGCCGGAATATTTCCCATGATGAGCTTTATCTTGATGACTTTTCCTTTTTTGATTTTGTAGTATTCAAAGACATTGAGCATCTTCCTGAATCTCACATGAGAGAATTCATTAAACTCTGGGAAAGCTTTGAAGGGAAAATAATAGCTACGTTCAGCAATTACAGTTTTATCGATTTCAACCACCGGGACCTGTACATTCTTCTAAAATGCCATATTGTGGACTTTCCATCATATTTTTCCGATGAGGAAACATACGAAAAGATGATCGATCATACAGCTAATTATTTAAAACCCTATATGGAGGGGAAGGAAGTTGACCGCAGCATATATTTAAGTGACATCTGTTCAATGGATTATATTAAGAGAAGTGAACTGCCGCCATTCAACTGATAACCTCAACCCTGACTCTTGCCGTACCCTTCCTGTAAAACCCGAGCTTCTTTGCAGCGGCCATGCTAAGGTCTATAATCCTTCTTCCCGAACTGGGATTATTTACGCTCGGGAAAGGTCCGCGGTCATTCACTCTAACTACAATTGAGCGGTTATTGCTGAGGTTAGTTACCAGAACATTAGTTGGGAGGGGAAGATGTTTGTGCGCTGCGGACAGAGCATAGGGGCTGAACTTCTCCCCGTTTGCTGTCATGTGCCCGCCCTTCTGCCTCAGAGTCTCATGTCCGTACCATGACGCAACACCTTCTGCTTTGTATTTTTTCGCCTGGGCAACCGACATCGGATAATATCGCTTTCCCTTGACCGTGTAGGGAGAGTTCTTAACCCTGCCCTGCCGTATAGCTTCCTTGACCGGGAGGGCATCAATAGTCTCAATATCTTCATTCATAAGGGGCCAGTGCAGAGGTGCCCTGACTACATGAAATGTAAATTTGCCTACGCGGTAAACAAGCTTTGATGTTCCGGCAGTTAATTCATATGCCCCCTTAATAGTCCATATTGTCCCCTTTACTACACCCCTGGTGACCCTATAGGAAGTTTTCATAGCAGAACATCCAAGGAAGGCCACGATGACTGTCAGAATAATAATATGCTTAATCCCGGACTTTCCCATAGTGCTTTTAAGTATATAGCAGAAGCCAGTTCAGTTTAAAGGGGGCTGGTATTGGGGAGAGTAATAAAGTTGCGGGTTAATGATTAATATTACAATATTGAATTAATTTTCATAATTTGAGAGCTTTTTCTTTAATTCCTGTATCTCATGCTTCAGTTGTTTCATTTTCAACTCTCTATTAACAGACATGTTATAAAAATCTTCAAGCTCTCTAACCCTCTTGCTAAGTTCTTCGTCTCTCTTTATAAGAGAGTCTTTATCCTGTTTGTGCTGCATTATTAATTCAGTATTTTCCAGAGCTATGGCAGCACTTGCGGACAGTCCCATCAGTAATTCAACGTCTATCTCGTTGAAGTCTCTCCTGTCTACAGAGTTATGTAGTTCAAAGCAACCCATAAGGTCGCCTGATTTATTCAATATTGGAACATCTATTAAGTTATAAAAAGCTAATGTTTCCTGAATTTCAGGAATAACACATTTATCATTTTGCGCATCATTAGTAATGTACGGCTTCTTATTTTCTATAATCCAGCCCGGTACACCATACCCCTTTTCAAATGTATAGTTAATTGGTATTAATTCACTCTTTTCATTGTATTCTGTAAAAACCATTTTATTATCCACAAAGATACCCGCAGTCCCGGAAGACGCATCAATTAGTTCCATTGCAGACTCAACAAGTGTGCGCATGATAACGGGAACATCCAGAATAGAATTAATTTTTTGATTTGCCTCTAATAGTATTTCTAATTGGCGGCGTATATCTAACATAATACCTTCCTATATCTCATCGTCATCATCATGTAATGACTTTAAAATCATAAAAATATGATATTTGCAACTTACAATTTTGTCAATTTATAAATGCGCAGAGAGCGCAATTTGGGGCTTGGACATAATCTTCAGAAACAAATCAGGAATGCCGTAAAAAGAAGAGGATACAGGCCCAGTTAGGGGACATGGCTGAATTTAAAAGGTTGGGCTCTTAGCGTAGGCAGGAAACCTTTCAAAACAGGGGCCGGCATCCTCTTCATATCTTTATTAATTAATAATAATTCCATTCAAGGGAGCATGTATATGATATAAGTCATACGGCCATTAAATACTTTACGATTATGACAGAATGGCAAGGACAAAAACCTTCGAAATATTGTAACAGCTTGCAATTAACAATAGTT
>CAYPIT010000230.1:0-2478 GCA_964410825.1 uncultured Nitrospiraceae bacterium | reverse complement strand
GTCTGAATAAATTATAGTTCCACCAAATGAACTTTCGCTCTTTGCAATGATATTAGCGAAGTCATTTTTTTCTTACACAAGCCCCTGGCGCCGCTTTACCTCGAAAAAGAGCCTCTTATTGTCCAGTGCCTTCTCGATCTGGAAAAGAAGTTCACGCGGGTCAAATGGTTTTGTAAGATAACTATAAGCTCCTCTTTTCATAGCATCCACAGCACTTTCTATACTTCCGTAAGCAGTGAGTATAATAGCAGGAAGATCTGGATTGATTTTATGAAGATTCTCCATAAGCGATATTCCATCGCTGTTTGAAAGTTGCAGATCCAGAATGCATATATCGAATGGCATATTCCTGACCGCTTCGATAGCATCTTCTTCCTTTAATTTTGTAACAACCTTGTAGTTTGCCGATTCGAGTCGCATCCTGATTACTTCAATGAGATTCTCATCATCATCAACTACCAGTATTCGTTCTTTATTCCTTGCCATAACTATCTTTGTAACTCCTTTTTCTTTCTTTCGATTTCTATATCTACCTGTTTGGCCCCTTCAATAACATTCAACACGCTTTGCCATATTCTGGCCTGACCGAGTAATGGGCTGTCAGGATGCTCTTTGATCAGCCTTGTAAAATATCCGAGAGACTTTTTATAGTCCTTATCAGGATTGTCATAATGAGCATATACTAACCCAATGTTAAAAAGGGCACGGTCCCTGAGGGGACTTATTACGGACATTTCGAGGATCTGCCGGTTTTCTTTCAGGGCTCTCTCGTAATCGCCATTTAAAAGAAACTTCTGTCCGCGAAGCAGATGAACATTTGATACCAGACGATTATTTCTTTTCTCCTGAAGTTTCATCTCAGACTTCTCTATGTTTTCCAGCACACTAACCCAGATTCTTGCCTGCTCAAGCAGCGGGCTATGGGGATAATTTTCGATAAGTTCATGGAAGTACTTAAGTGATTTGGCAAAATTCTTTTTCGGGTTATCATGGTGCGCATAAATGAGCGCAATGTTAAAAACAGCCTCATCCCCGGGATAACCATCATTAACAATGGATCGAATTTCCCGATTCTCACTTAAAGCTCCTTCGTAGTCACCTACTGCAAGGAGCATCTGACTCCTTGTAAAGTGCTTGCTGACAGCATGCCTGTTTTTTATTCCCTCCAAAGTGGCGCAAGCAGAAATCAGTAGAAAAATTATACAGGCAAAACAAATGTGAACACACTGCCCTGCCCCATAGTGCTTTCGACCCAAATCTTACCTCCATGAGCATCTATTATATGCTTAACAATAGACAGGCCTAAACCCGTCCCTCTTATTTTATTGGAACCTTCATGAATTACCTGCTCGTATTTATCAAAAATCGTTGAGAGGCTTTCCTGTGGTATGCCTCCCCCATAATCTGATACCGAGATGTTTACTCCATGCTCTCTGGTATCAGAATTGACCTTCACTTCACTTTTTACCGGAGAAAATTTTACGGCATTCCCTATCAAATTCCTTAACACTTGCAGTATTCTGTCCCTGTCAATCTTTATTAGCGGTAATCTGCTGTCTGTTTCTGTTTTAATGACAATATGCTTTGTCTCAGCCAGAGGCTCTATTTCACGGGCAACCTGATTGATCAGATTTGAAATGTCGATCAGCGTAAAATTATATGTCATCATGCCGGCTTCCATTTTCGAAAGGTCCAGCAAGGAGTTCACAAGATTAATTAAACGGTCGCTTTCCTCGCTTATTATAGTCAAAAGCCTTTCCTGTTTTTCAGTAGCTTTTCCTCTGTCCAGTCCCTCTATCATGAGATTAGTGCCTTCTTTAATAGTAGTAAGGGGCGTACGCAACTCATGTGACATTAATGAAAAAAAATCTGATTTCACTTTCTCCGTTGCTTCCAGTCTTGTACACATTGAATTTATAGCCATTGCCAACTCAGTAATCTCTGGAGGGGAAGAAACCTGAAGATCATCGCCAAAATTTCCTTTAGCAATTTCGTTGGTTTTACTTTTGATAGCGGTCAGAGGCTTGGTAATGTTAAATGTAATATAAATAGAAATAACAATTCCGCCAAATAATGAAATTATACCCATCACTATCGCAACCTTACTCGCGTTACCTTCAGCCTCGCTAAACTTGTTTATTTTCTTAAATGTACTGTTCTGACTATATGTCCTTAATTCCTTAAGGTTATCCATTATTCCGTTAATCGCCAATTCCTTTTCCTGACTGTAGTTGACGCTCGCGTATTCCTGACCGGCCTTTAAATATCCTATTTCTATCCCAAACAACGACTGGTATCGTTTGTAATGCTGTTTAACGCTGTCCAGAAGATCTTTAACCCGATCACTATCAGCAACTGTCATGACTTCCCCCAGGTTTTTCTCGAAATCCGTTTTTGTCGCAATAAATCGTTCGTATAGTAGTTCATCTCTGATGATAATGTATTTTTTCTCATACCTCATAAGCGACATGAGAACAT
>CAYPIT010000229.1:0-2479 GCA_964410825.1 uncultured Nitrospiraceae bacterium | reverse complement strand
TCAGATCATTTATGCGAGTCAAGCTTTATACCGCTAAAAACATGAATCAGGTAAAGATTATCTGTTAACTGCCTTCAATTAAACGGTTTTCAAGGAATACATAATCTTCTCAGAAGAAGTGACTGCTGTTAAAGGTGACCTACGCTATTTTTAAAATGACTTTCATTGTATCTTTTTTAGAAGCGTACTGAAACGCCCTTATACCCTCTTCAATACTGAACTCTCTGCTTATCAGGGAATATAGATCTATGTTTCTTGATTCAATGGATTCTATTGCCCGTCCAAAAGGTCCGCATCTTGACCCAATGAGCTCCAGTTCTTTAATTACTATAGCGTTTGTGTCAATAACACCTTTCTTTGAAATTGTTGTTTTCAAAACCACTTTCCCTTTTGCCTTTACAATTTGAAGTGCGGCTTTGATTCCTGATGAAGATCCTGTACAATCCACTACAATATCGAACCCATTGTCTCTGAATGAAGACCGCAGCCTGGTTTTAATGCCAAGCTCATCAAGCACTGATAACTTCTCACTGTGGTTGCCGACAACAGTTAAATTACAGCCTGTCAATGAAAGGACCTGTGATATTAAAAGACCCAGCTTACCGTCACCCAGAACACAGACCTTATCTTCAGGTGAAATGTCTACCTGTTCAAGTATTTCATATGCAGCCGCCAAAGGTTCAACAAATACCGCCTCTTCGTCAGAAACTCTGTCTGGTATTACATGCAGTCTGTCCATCGGCAGGGATGTATATTCAGCAAAGGCTCCATCCCTCTTTAGAATGCCAAGCACTGAACGATCCGGGCAGTGGTTCATCATCATGGTCTTGCAGTACTGGCATTTTCCGCAAGGCACATTGATCTCACCAACAACTCTCTTCCCTTTCAAATCCTCATTTCTGCACTCCTCAACAATCCCGACGAACTCATGGCCCAGTACGCCCTGAAAGCCCATATATCCCCTGGTAATCTCAAGATCAGTATTGCATATCCCCGCGTGGGTTACCCTGATAAGCGCGTCATTTTCCGAAATCACCGGCACAGGATAATCCGTTTTATATTGCAGATTGTTGTTATATACTAAGGCGCGCATATTTTTATAATACAAAATCAGGCACAAAGAAAAACTGCTATGACACTTTGTCCCTTTGCTACTTTGTGCCTATGTGCCTTTTCTTACCTTTCCCACTCTGCCCTTAGAAGTTTGGTGTCGTCAGACCATCTGTAAGCTACCCTGCCCTGATATGCTTTCTGAATACTCTTACCTATTCTTTGGGCCAGCTTCTCATTGGTTGTTGTAATTTCCAATCCTTTACTGGTAGTGTTTATCTCCATAACTCTTTCGAGAGGATTAAAGCCCATTGCTCTCTGCTCTTCATTTTTAATCAGGTTTAATATTTCACTTATATGTTCCTGGAGAAATGCTCCTTTCAGTTTTAATATTCCTCCGGGAAATTTGTCCCTCACCTTTTTACAGGCAGGGCATTGGATTGTTTTAACACCTTTCTCATCCACTTTTATTTTATATAGATCTTCATCAATTGACCACCGTTTATTGTTAAAAACAGCCTGACATTTCTTACAAACAGCCACGCCGTTCATGCCGCTTGATAATAGATATGGGTCCGCTGATGAGTCAATCCTTTTTATTTTGTTGGACATCTGAGGCTTTCTTACTTTCATATTAACCTCCCGGTGATTGGTATAGGTGATGCGTAGTTATTTCGAGAATTAATCATTATTTCGAATCTAAAAAGAGCTAACCATAGAACTACTTTTGTGTATTTTGACGTCTCTATATAAAGACATCGCAGAACCAGGCATCAGGAAAGAAATAAAAGATGTAATTAAATTGAAATAAAATCCCATTGATGCTCTTTATAACGCGTACTTTCTTATAAAGTAATTGTATCATGCTTTTCCCTAACTACAAACAGGTAATAAAATCAGGAGCTTTAATCGCTATTAATCAGGCAGATAGAGAACTTTACGAATGAATCACAAAGTGACGGGTATACCCCATTTCAGCACAGGGTTGCTTGACTCAGGGCCGGTATGCTGACATAATAATTCTCGATTTTATTCTGACAGCTGAGAAAGGAACAATATCATCGCTGATTCCATGGCATTACTCTCTTTATTGGTCGGGCTTGAACTTGTACTTGGAATAGACAATGTCCTGGTAATCGCAATTTTTATCGAACGCCTGGAAGAGTCCCGTCGCAACAGGGCCAGAATTATCGGCTTGAGCCTTGCAATGGCAGCAAGAGTTTTGATGCTGTTTATAGTCATTGCGCTGGCAAATTTAACCGAACCCATTATACTGCACTTCTCTGTGCGAGACATAATTCTTATTTCCGGTGGCCTGTTTCTTCTGTGGAAGGCTGTAAAAGAAATCCATCATACTGTTGAATTGAAAGAAGACGTGGAGACATCTGTAAAGAGCAGCGCTCACAAATTCTCAAGTATTATTTTTCAA
>CAYPIT010000228.1:0-2517 GCA_964410825.1 uncultured Nitrospiraceae bacterium | reverse complement strand
AAAGCCTGTCGGAGGAATGTACAAAATCATAGCCAAACCGGCCTTTTATACAAAGAGAGCCTTTATTTGGACTTACATTTTCAGTGCCCGTAACCTTTATGATCTCATTTCCTTTAATGTGAAGATGCATCTGACATCCAACACCGCAGTAAGGACAGGTGGTTCTAATCATTTTTGTCTCCCATGCGCGGGCCCTTCCAACTGACTTTTTTTCGGTAAGCGCGCCTGTTGGACAGAGCTGTACGCATTCACCACAAATAACACAGGATGATTTCCCCATCGGCTTATCCGTATCACATATTACCGTCATTCTGTTTCCACGGAAACCCATATCAAGGACTTCATTAACAGCAATCCTGTTGCATCCTGCGATGCAGCGATAACATTGAATACATTTGTTCATGTCACGTATGATCATGGGGCTTGATGTATCTATGGGGAGATTACGCCTGATCAGGGGGAATGATGTCTCCTCAATGCCGAGATGCCAGGCTGCGTCCTGAAGTTCACATTTACTATTGGACTCGCAGGTTAAGCAATTATGGTTTCCGCTTGAGAGGTATAGCTCAACGATTGTCCTCCTTGTCTCAATTACTCTCCTGGTGCATGTCCTGATAATCATACCATCGGTTGCTTCTGTACAGCATGACGGCTGGAGGTTTTTGTCTCCTTCAACTTCAACAACACATAATCTGCACTTGCCGGTCTTGCCTGTGCGTGGATGGTGACAGAGTGTGGGAATATAAATATTATGTTCCTGCGCAGCTTCAAGGATAGTTCTGCCGGAGGCTGTCTCAATTTGTATACCATCAATATGAATAATAAAATTTTTCATCATAAATAATAATGAGCTTTAAACCTGATTATGGCATTTGTTCCGTTATAACGGCGTCAATCAATTATATTATCGGACAATTTATAAATTTTATTTATTAATATATATATTTTTGACTTAAATAAATATTACTTGTAAAATAATTGACTTATTTTAAATCTTTTTGCTTAATTTCTACCTGAATATAATGGAGATTAAAATAATTGAAAAAATTAAAGATATGTAAACGTATACTTGCTAAATATCGTAGTAAAGGGGGTAGTGTAATATCGATACTGCAGGATGTACAGGTAGAATTCGGGTATATTCCTGAAGATGTATTATTCTGGTTTTCTGATGAACTCACCATCCCTTCAAGCAATTTTTATGGTGTTGCAACATTTTATTCACAATTCAGTCTTAAGCCTCCCGGTAAAAATATTATTACTGTTTGTTGCGGAACTGCCTGTCATGTTAAGGGTTCAGATGAGATAATCAGAAAAGTTCGTGCTGAACTTTCAATCCCGGAGACGGATGATACCACTCGTGATAATCAATTTACCGTGCATAAAATAGCATGTGTAGGGGCCTGCAGTATGGCACCGGTTTTCATGGTAAATGGAATAGTCTATGGGAATTCCTCACCTGACAGGGCTTTGGAAAAACTGTCCGGGTATAAAAAACAGAAGGTTTGAAAAGTGATTCGTAAAAAAAAGATTGAAAAATCTGATATAAAACGTTCAAAATCGTCTTCCCCCCGGGAAATTGAAATTAAAGTTTGCATGGGCCCTGCCAGTCTTGCATCAGGTGGAATGGAAGTTCTGGATGTATTTGAGAGAGAACTTAATAAATATGGGCTGAGATCAAGTGTCAGGAAGAAATGTGTTAATAAAACAGGATGTCATGGACTTTGTGCAAAAGATGTGCTTGTAGATGTAACCTGTGACAGTAAGGTTTTTACCTATCAATTTGTGAAGCCGGAAATGGTGAACAGGATAGTGGAGGCACATGTACTCAGTGCAAGACCCGTTGAAGAATGGCTTGTTGGCCCAGACTATTACGCCTTTCATAAAAAGCAGACCAAGATTTTACTTAATCAGTGTGGACATATAGACCCGGAAGACATCGATGAATATATCAGTATTGGAGGATATAAAGGGGCAAAAAAGGCATTATCTCAGGATTCTTTTGAAGTTATAGAAGAAATCAGGGCTTCAGGGCTTCGAGGAAGGGGAGGGGCAGGTTTTCTGACCGGGCTTAAATGGGAATTTTGTTACAGAACCAGAGAAGATACAAAATATATTATTTGTAATGCAGACGAGGGCGATCCCGGAGCGTTTATGGATCGGGCTGTAATTGAAGGGAATCCCCATTCAGTAATTGAAGGGATGATCATCGGTGGTTATGCAATAGGGGCAAAACAGGGATATGTTTATATACGTGCCGAATATCCACTTGCCATAAAAAGGTTAATAATTGCACTTGAACAGGCGCATAAGAAGAAATTTCTTGGCAGGAAAATATTAGGCAGCAGGTTTGATTTTGACATAAAGATTAAGGAGGGAGCCGGGGCATTTATCTGCGGTGAAGAGACAGCACTTATTGCGTCTATTGAAGGAGAGCGGGGTCTTCCGCGGTCAAAGCATCCTTTCCCTGTGATAAAAGTACTCTGGGGCAAACCAACTGTCATTACTATAGATGAG
>CAYPIT010000227.1:0-2531 GCA_964410825.1 uncultured Nitrospiraceae bacterium | reverse complement strand
GACGCCCTCTCTCTGCTGATGAGATAGACAGGCTGGAGATTTATCCTAAGTGCCTCTGCAATGGCATCCTGTGTGGCTTTTCCCTGACGCATAAGCTGGAAAATGGTTGCCAGGACATGTACACTGTCTGCAACAGCCAGTATGAGAATAATTGTGGGTGCGTTGGCTGATGCGGCGTTTAATGGTATGCCGAGCCATCCAGTAAGCCCCAGCCCGGTAAACATCGAAATCAGGACTATTATCATGGTTGTGAAAGTCCCTGCGAATGAACGCAATGTGAGTCCTATTATGACAAGTATCATAATAAACATGGCGGGTATAAGGGTGGCCATGTCGTCTTTGCTTGGCTCACCAAAGGCATTATCGAACATGACCCCGCCTGTGATATACAGATCAATATCAGGATACTTTTTTCTGAAGTCATCTGCTATGCCGCGGGTAAAGGCAGCAACTTCCGGTACCTCCTCCATGCTTTTACCCGGCTTGAGGACATTAACGTTTACACTTGTTACATGGCCGGAGTCTGACACAAGGCGTTTTAAGAGGAGCGGCTCGGAAAGGGCGGTCTCCTTTACTTTTTCAATATCAGCATCAGAAAGGCTTTTCGCGTTAAGGACAAGGTCTTCAACAATCAGTTCATCTCCATCTGCCCTTGTATGCTGATAATTTGAGATGGAGTCAACACGGTTGGAATAGGGTATCTGCCAGGATGCCTCAGTAAGTTCTTCTACTGCTGCGAGAGTTTCAGTTGTAAATACATTGCCGTCCTTCGGCGCCATCACGAATACAACGTTGTCTATGCGGTTATAGGTATTCTCCAGTTCTTCCAGCGCCTGCAGCTGGGGGTTTTCTCCGCTGAAGAAAATACGGTTGTCATTGGTAAAAGATAAAAATCGTACCCCACTCGCAGCAACAGCTGCAGTAAGTATTGTGGCGATAATTATCCACCATCTGTTTTTTACTGCCCATTTTCCAAAAGCATCTTCAAACCAGCCCATTTTGCCCTCCATTTATGTTTCCCCCTTTGGAAAAGTCTACGACTCGACCTGAGGGGGATTAAGGGGGATTCTATAATTATCAAATCGACAAATCCCCCGTGGCACATTTGTCTGCTATATTATCATTTTTTAACTGCTTTTACTTTCACACTCGCATATTTTTCTCTCACAATTTTTTTAGTCTCTTCTTTCTCCATTTTCATTATCTCCTTTAATTAGAGTCTGTGTATAAAGTCAAACTTTAAGCCGTCATTCCCGTAGTCTGTTGAGCGGGAATCCAGTCTTCTCAATAGTTTCTGGATACCCGATTAAAGACTTCGGGTATGACAAAAACAAAAAACGGCAATTTATACACAGACTCTAATTATGTTCAAATAATTACCAGATAGTTTATAGAATATAGCTTAATTGCACAATCTAAGATTAATACAGGAATCAGGGAAAAAACAACTGTAGTTGCGGGACTGCCCGGGTCGCAACTGTAAATTTATTCTTCGCTGTGATTCCAGTCACAATAATTATCCAATAGAAATTGTAAATTAAAAAAGTAGAGATTATATTTGTTTGGTTGAATGAATTGTATTACTCGGAGGCAATATGTTTAAAAGGCACGAGTCCCACACATTAAGAAAAGAACCTGACATTGAGGGGCCTGCAATGGATGCTTTAGAAAAACCGTCCCTGGAGATAGTCAGTAAACCGAAAGCAAATGCGATTGTAAAGGGCAGTAAATTAACCGGGGATATAATAATAAGCTATGACCTTGAACTTGATGGCGAAGTCGAAGGTAATATAACGTCAGAGCAGAAGTCCAATATAATTATAAAGGGGACCTGCAGCGGAAACATCAGCACAAGTGAAGGTAATGTTGATATTGAAGGTAAGATGCGTAAAGGCGACATTTATGCAGGAGGAGATATAAAAATTGCAGGTAGTTTCAATGGCGGCAGAGTGGAGTCTAAAGGCACTATATATGTGAATGGTGAGTTCAGCGGCAGGCTGGAAGGTAAGGATATTGAAATCGGGCCTGCAGCAAAAGGGAAAGGCGAACTATTTTACAAAGACAATATTTCAATTGCCAAAGGCGCCAGAGTTGAAGTAAATATCAACCGGCACAAAGAAGAAAAGACAGGAAATAAAAAGACGTCTGAACCCAAGGTGGTTGCTTTAGATAGAACGGTTCAGGAAAAAAAGGAATTGAAAAATCAGGCTAATGATAAGTAGCAATAGGCACTTTGTTATATTTGAGTATTCCGTTGATAACAGTTCCCCCTCAACTGTTATTAACGTGTAGTGGATGAACCCCTGCCAAGGCACTACCCTCCAGAGCCTTAGCAGGGGCTAACCCCCCCCCAGGGATTTTTATCAGTACGCATAAGTCTTATTCATTTCCAGTAAAAGTCATGTTTGTGACAACTTCCGTCTCAAGATGTCATATGTCCTGCGATGAAGGTGAGTAATGAATGTGCTTTATTTACTAACCTACATTATTCATAAATATCATGAAGCAAAGGAGGTATCCTAAAAAAACGA
>CAYPIT010000226.1:0-2548 GCA_964410825.1 uncultured Nitrospiraceae bacterium | reverse complement strand
CATACGGTGGCTGCCGTTTGTGTATTGTACATGTAAAAGGAGTGCCAAGACCTCTTTCCTCCTGTACAACGCCTGTAGCTGAAAATATGGAGATTACAACTGATACTGATATTATAAATAGAGTCAGAAAAAATATTATCGAACTTCTTTTATCCAATCATCCAAATGATTGTATGACATGTGAGGCGACTGGTAATTGCACTTTACAGGATCTTTCCTATAAATATAATGTAAGCGGAGAACGTTATTGCGGTGAAAAATGGGATCTCCCGATACGTGAAGATAATCCTTTTATTTCCTACGATCCAAACAAATGCATTCTGTGCGGAAGATGTACAAGGATATGCAATGAGGTTGTGATGGCCGGGACTATTTCTCTTACAGGAAGAGGATTTTATGCAAAACCGGATACTGCTTTCAGTAAACCTCGCTCTCTTGAAAACTGTGAATTTTGCGGCCAGTGTGTTTCAACATGTCCTACAGGAGCACTTATTGATAAGAAGGGTAAGGGGAAAGGCCGTGCACATGAACTGACAAAAGTCAGGACTACCTGCAGTTACTGCGGGACCGGTTGCAACTTTGACCTGAATGTCAAAGACGGGAAAGTTGTTAAAGTGACATCAGCATACGATGCCCCTGTTAATCATGGCAATCTTTGCATTAAAGGGCGGTATGGATATGACTTCATTAACAGTTTTGAGAGGATTAAGCACCCGCATATCAGGAAGGGTGACAGGATGCGTGCAGTATCCTGGGATGAAGCCCTTGAGCATATAGCATTGAATTTTAAAAGACTGATAAAAAAATACGGTAATAATTCGGTTGGAGCTTTTTCATCCTCACGCTGTACAAATGAAGAAAACTTTTTACTTGCAAAATTTGTACGCACGGTTTTCAAAAATAACAATGTAGATAACTGTGCACGTGTCTGACACGCACCGACTGTGGCCGGTCTGGCCACCAGCCTTGGAGCAGGCGCTGCTACAAATTCATTAGCACAGATGCCGGAAATCAATACACTCTTCCTTTTCGGTTCCAATCCGACAGAGGCGCATCCTATAGTGGCGCTTTATCTTAAAAAGGCATTGCGCAATGGTGCGAGATTGATCGTAGGAGATCCGAGGCTCACATGGATGGCCAAGAGGGCGGATGTATGGCTGAATCTCAAGCCTGGTAGCAATATAGCAGTTTTAAATGGCCTGGCTCATGTCATATTGAAAAACGGATGGGAAAACAAAGAATTCATTTCGGGCAGGACAGAGAGCTTTGAAGAGTTTAAAAAGCATGTTCAGAAATATGACCTTAAGAGGGTTGAAAAACTAACTGGTGTCTCGAAAGATAAAATTGTGGAGGCGGCCCGACTCTATTCGCATGCTGATAAGGCGATGATAGTCTATGGTCTGGGGGTAACAGAGCATCAGACAGGAACTGAAAATGCGATGGCGATCGCAAACCTTGCCTTGATCTGTGGTCATATAGGCAGACCGTCAACGGGCATAATGGCATTGAGGGGTCAGAATAATGTGCAGGGCGCTTCAGACCTCGGACCTGCGCCTAACATTTTACCCGGTTATCAACCAGTTGTTAGTCCTGCGGTACGGCAGAAATTTGAAAAGGCATGGGGCGTGTCTATATCGCCAGAGGTTGGGCTTAAGTCGGTTGAAATGCTGGGTCAGGCTTGCCAGGGGAAATTCAAGGGACTATATATTTTAGGTGAAGACCCTGCACAGACAGATCCTAATGTTAATGAGGTGAGGAGGGCCCTGAAATCTCTTAAGTTCCTTGTGGTTCAGGACATATTTCATACAGAGACGACGAAGTATGCAGACGTTATACTGCCTGGTGCAAGCTTTGCCGAGAAGGACGGTACGTTCACAAACGGGGAGCGAAGGGTTCAACGCGTGAGAAAAGCTATAGAGCCTCTTACAGGCATGGCAGAGTGGGAGGTCATCACAAAGCTTGCAAACAGCATGGGGTATCCGATGCAATACGATCATCCTTCAGGAATCATGGAAGAGATCGCACGTTTGACACCGAGTTACGGAGGTATCAGCTACGCACGCCTTGAAAAGGAAAGCCTGCAATGGCCCTGTCCGACAAAGGACCATCCAGGTACTACTACAATGTACACAGACCTTTTTGCACGACCGGGCGGACTGGCGAAATTCATGACCCTGGACCAGAAGGGATCAGGTGAAGTGCCGAACAGGGATTATCCATATGTGCTTATTACTGGAAGAATAAGGGAACACTACAACAACGGATCGATGACCAGACGGGTTAAGGGGATTATGGAACTCGTACCGGAGGAACTGGTTGAGATTAATCATAAGGATGCAAGAAAGCTGAAGATTAAAGACGGTGATATGATTACGGTAACTTCCAGGAGAGGAAAAGTCAAAGCAAAGGCTAAAGTTACCAATCGTTCGCAGAAAGGCAATATCTTCATGACCTTTCATTTCGATAATGCCCTTACTAATATTCTTACTTCAGAGCACAAAGACCCGATAGCCGGCACTCCTGAATACAAGGCCTGTGCGGTGAAAAT
>CAYPIT010000225.1:0-2611 GCA_964410825.1 uncultured Nitrospiraceae bacterium | reverse complement strand
ACTGTTTGCCCATGCCCGGAATCATACCAAGAATATTCTCCAAAGGTCCCATTTTTTTAATCTGTTTTATCTGATCAACCAGGTCTTCAAAAGTAAATCTTCCTTTATTTATCTTACTCTCTACTTTAAGGGCATCTTCCAGATTGACCGACTCCTGAGCCTTTTCCACAAGTGTAACCACATCGCCCATGCCCAATATCCTTGAGGCCATCCTGTCCGGATAAAACGGCTCAAGGAAATCAATCTTTTCACCAACACCGATAAATTTTACAGGTTTGCCTGTTACATGAACTATCGAAAGTGCCGCGCCTCCCCTGGCATCGCCATCCATTTTTGTTAGAATTACTCCTTGAATCTCAAGCCTTTCATTAAATGAATTTGAAATGTTTACAGCATCCTGCCCGGTCATTGCATCAGCAACGAGAAGAATTTCCTGAGGATCAGATTCGTTCTTCAGATTCTCAAGCTCTTTCATCAACTGCTCATCAATATGAAGCCTGCCCGCAGTATCAAGGATTAATACGTCTCTTCCTTCCAGGTTCGATTTTTTAAGAGCTTTGGGATAGATAGTTACCGGATCATCTCCAGGTTGAGTCGCATATACAGGGACATCGATTTGTGCACCAAGCGATTGAAGTTGGTCAATGGCAGCAGGCCTGCCGGTGTCCATCGCCACAAGCATCGGCCTTCTACCGTCTTTCCTGAAGTTAATTGCAAGCTTTGCCGCTGTAGTAGTTTTACCGGATCCATGAAGACCTACCAGCATTATTACAGTTGGAGGATTTGGAGCAAGATTAATTTTACTGTTCCCCCCGCCCATAAGTTCACAGAGTTCATCATGCACGATCTTTACTACCTGTTGCCCCGGTGTTATGCTCTCGATCACCTCTTTTCCTACAGCACGTTGCCTGACCTTCTCTATGAAATCTTTAACAACTCTGAAGTTAACGTCTGCTTCCAGGAGCGCCATTCGGATCTCCTTCATGGCAGCATTAACATCTTCTTCTTTCAGAAGCCCCCTGCCCTTCAGTTTTTTGAATATGCCCTCTAATCTGTCAGATAATGATTCAAACATCTATTTAAAAATTTTCCTCTATGTATTTTTCTGCCGCCACTGCAGCTGTAGCTCCATCTCCAACAGCGGTAGCAATTTGCTTGAGAAGTTTTGACCTTACATCCCCTGCCGCAAAAATGCCGGGAGCCGACGTAGACATATTTTCGTCAGCAATTATATAATTGTCTTTATCAAGGTTGGCAAGCCCTGCAATAAATTCTGTATTTGGATTATATCCTATATAAATAAATACACCTTGAACGTGAAGAACTGTCTTTTTATCGGTCTTCACATTCCTTATATGCAATGCATTGACCCCGGCTTCACCAGCAATTTGTTCTGGAACAGAGTCCCAGACAAATTTAATCCTGGAATTCGAAAATGCCCTTTCCTGCAATATCTTTTCAGCCCTGAGTTTGTCTCTCCTGTGTACAATATAAACTGTGTCCGCAAACTTTGTTAAGAAAATAGCCTCCTGCACAGCAGAGTCACCGCCACCAACAACCGCAATACTCTCACCCTTAAAAAAAGCACCATCACACGTAGCACAGTAAGAAACGCCTTTTCCACGAAATTTATCTTCCCCTTCAATCTTTAAATTGCGGGGATGAGCACCTGTCGCGAGTATTATGCTTTTGGCTTCATATTTCTGACCGTCTTCAAGAGTTACTTCTTTTGTTTTATCTTTAATAGTAACTTTTGCAACGTTTCCCTGAGTTATCTCAAGCCCGAATTTTACAGCCTGTTTTTCCATCTTCTGAGCAAGTTCAGCTCCGAGAATTCCTTCTTCAAATCCCGGATAATTTTCAACCCACTCGGTTGTTGTGACGAGACCACCTGTTAAGCCTTTCTCCAACAAAAGGCTTTTGAGTTTTGCCCTTGTAGTATAAAGCCCTGCTGTCAAGCCAGCAGGGCCTCCCCCGATTATAATAATGTCATACATTTTTAAATGGAATTATCCGAGCAAAGAATCTAATTTTGATTTGAGCTGACCCTTTGGAACTGCACCCACTACCTGATCCATCACCTTTCCGTCTTTAAAAAACATAAGTGTAGGAATCCCTCTGATGCCATAACGACTGGCAAGATCAGGATTTTCATCAGTGTTAACTTTTGCAAAGGTTACTTTTCCCTCATACTCCTTGGCAAGCTCCTCAACAAGAGGAGCAACTATTTTACATGGGCCACACCAGGTTGCCCAGAAATCAACCAGTACAAGGCTCTGCGACTTGACAACTTCCTGGTCAAAAGAGTCGGTTGTAACACTCTTTACCGTATCTGACATTCGAATAACCTCCTCTATAAAATATTTACAAGTTATAATTATATTTCTTCATTAACTTCTTTGTCAATTTAGTAAAGGAAAATGGGGTCAGTAAAGAAAATGGGGTCAGGCTTGATTATTGATATTTGAGATAGCCTTTCTTGTTATTTCCTTCAGTTAAAAAATCAATAATCAAGCCTGATAATCATATAAAGGCACCCCCTGAGCATGGCAGATCAAATATAATCTGATATGCTGCGGGAAAAGCAACCAAACTTTAACCTTGGAGGTGC
>CAYPIT010000224.1:0-2624 GCA_964410825.1 uncultured Nitrospiraceae bacterium | reverse complement strand
ACACAGATCACCACCCTCCCATCTTTACCAATCTCACCAAACGATTCAACCACTCTCCCTGAATTCTCAGGTATCTCTATTTTTATATCACGAATAGTCAATCCTGATAATCCTGCGACAGATATATTTACGACAGACATCAAGAGAAACATAGGTAATAAACGTATTATTTTCATAGATAATAGCTTAACACAAATGATACCTTTTGTAAAACATAGCTCATTAAAACCTGGAGAATCGAATCGATTAGCATGTTTTTTCTATTATACCAGAATCTCCCGGCAAGAATATGTTTTTGGAATACAAAGTGGGGTTTACCTTTATGAAAAAACATGGACTGTTATAATAACCAGTGATTTTTTAATCATTTTTCATGAAATAGCAATTTTATATTCATCTGGTAGTACAATCAGATACAGAGGGGCATCATTATCGACGTTAACACTGCTTACCAGGGCATGAAACGCAATCGAACATTGTCCAGGTTACCGGTTGGCGGCCTTCCCAATAACTTCATAAACTCAAGGAACTCCATTACGGTATAACAATCACGAATATAAACAATAATAAGCGGGCGTGGCCCAAGATATTCCCGGCGAATGGAGCGGATTCCTTTCTCCAGAATCCCCTGATGTTTTTCCACAGTAGTGATTTTGTATAACGAAATGACATTCATCATAATTAAACTAAAATAAATATGATAGGCCACACTTGAGGCACTCTTGCCAGAAAAAGATTTCAAAAACCATCCCTGTTTGAGTTCCCTATACTGTTTGTTTTCTACTAAAGACCGGTCATCATACCAATCATATGCTTGCAGTACCTCAGCCGGTGTCGCTACCGGCAATGTCGTAATAAATCCCCATTGATACTTTTCTTTAACCGGCTTCCCGTTATATTCAGTAATCAAAAGGCCGTTTAACCTGCCATCATAACTATCCAGTGTCTCCAAATCACTGAATCCACACACCCTGAGTCCTCCCCGCCGGGCCTCTATGCCACCACCTGTCTTGACTAACCCTTTCATATCAGACAATATCTCCATATTCTCTCGCAAAGGAACAATTGTCTGTATGTGTTTCTCCTGCCAGCGCTTTAAGCGCTCCCCATCTAAGAAACCTCTATCGATAAGAAGAAGCTGTATCGCCCCTTCACCTCGTTCTTCTATAATCTCATCAATCAATTCGTCTGCTACCGTAATCTCGTGTTCGTTAATCGGTATAAGCCGTGCCGCTTCCGCGACAACCTGCCCTTCGATAAGCCGGTTAAGCGTGACCAGCTTAAACCCTTTCTCTTCAGTTCGTTCAATCGTCACACTGCCATCCTTGCGCAGGACTTCTTTTACCGTCGTCATGGTTCCCGTTCCGGCATAATCTCCATAGACAAGCATTTTCGTCGCATCCATAAGATACGTATAGGTCCGTAACGACTTTTTTCGCCACAACTCCCGCCGCTGTTTTCGAAATGCCTCTTCAAATTCCCTGGCATCTGTATGCTCAATCGAATAGCGCAAACTGTCAACATTACAGGGTTTATTCTCTCCTCTGTTCCTGTCAGGATCAAACCCTTCCCTGATTTCAACAGCAGTACACCCGGCAATCCGTAATACACCCGGGTCATGGAACATGCCTTCCTGGAGAGCATTGAGCCCTTTCTCTCCCACCACAAGTTTTAACGCAAGTACGTTATTTATAAACCATCTTGGAATTGCACATTTGTCCCTGACTTTTACCTGGATCTCATCTAAAATCCCGTATACGTTAAAAGCAACCATTACAGCGACCAACTCATCCAATCGCCCCCAGCCGGTCAATGAAGCATCATCGTAGACACCCTTCTTCAGCATCTTGCGGACAAAAGCACCATTCTCTTTCATCAATTTGTATTCAGCCATCTTATTTCTCCTTACCTGCCTGCAGTTGGATCTGACGGACTCGTTCCAGTAACTGGATAATCTGAGTATTCAGGGTCCTGATCTTTGTCATATTTGACTGAAACTTCTTGTAGTTTCTTGCTAAACGACTTGTACGGGTCAGATCTTCTCGAGCAACATACTCCAGGACTGCTTTACCTTCCCGTTTGTATGACACATACCAGTAAGGGCCATGTAATTTGCCTTCGGTGCATCGACACACCGCCTTACCACATTTCTTATAATGTTCTATCAGCGAACCGGCAATCATTTCCTCTATGATTAAATTCTCTTTTTCCAGGCGTTCACGTGTTTTTATCAGTGACCCGGCTCTTTTCTGGATTTTTCGCAACTCATTCATAGGCACCTTTTGTCTCTGGCTACCTATATATTACTATATATAGCCAGATTCGCAAGAAAAATATTCCTTTTTTTTGCTTTTTTGAGAAAATAAAGGTGGAACAAGCTCTATCTATCTGGAAATTAAGGACTTCTGAAATTGAAAAAATCGATTCGATTCTTCAGGGTAATATACTATTTAGAAACTAGGAAAAATGAATAGTTATGAAAGGAGGAATGAGATGAAAAAGGTATCATTATTTATTGTTCTGGGACTGCTTGTTACGCTCATTGGTTGTGGCGGTGGAGGTTCAGGAGGCAGTGCAGGTACCAGTCACTGGGAAGGCAGTGCAGTTTTTAATGCAGAGAGTGG
>CAYPIT010000223.1:0-2679 GCA_964410825.1 uncultured Nitrospiraceae bacterium | reverse complement strand
GGCTGTCTACCCCGGTTTTGTTTACAAACTCTATGACCTCTTCAGGTTTTGTGTAAGTTGATTTCTCTGCAGATACGTCGTCTTCAACACCTGCTAGTTGACCTAATTCTCCCTCAACTGTTACATCATACTGATGAGCATATTCAACGACTTTTTTGGTCAGTGCAATATTATCTTCAAAGGAATGATGAGAGCCGTCGATCATAACCGAGGAAAACCCGTTATCAACACAATCCTTACAGAGCTCAAAAGTATCGCCATGGTCAAGGTGAAGGGCAATAGGAATTTCATATCCCAGTTCCTTTACATATTCAACAGCTCCCTTAGCCATGTTTCTGAGAATCGTAGAGTTGGCATATTTACGGGCGCCTGATGAAACCTGCAGTATAAGGGGAGACTTGGTTTCAACGCATGCCTGCAGGATTGCCTGCATCTGCTCCATGTTATTGAAATTATACGCTGGAACGGCATATTTGCCTTCCATTGCTTTTTTAAACATCTCGTTCGTATTGACCAGTCCTAAATCCTTGTAACTAACCATAGTTTCTTTCTCCTTATAATGGTGTTTATTAATGACAAAGGCAGACAGCCTTTTTTATCGATGTAAATGATAATTTCCCCATAAAGCGCATCTTTCTTCCATCAGTTAAAGTAATTTAAAAAGACAGACTTAAGCTACAATTATAACAGCCTTTTTAACTTGTTACAAATATATTCTATTATAGATAAGACAATATTAATTACAAGTAAAATCAGTCTTTGCAAGAGGGGGGAATGGCAACCCCTTATCCCGCTAAATTCAGTTGTAAATGAGCGTATTTTTATGTTACCCTTTTGAATCTTTTTGTATCTGATCACGTATAATTGATATATCTTCCCGCATTATTGTCTTCCCGGGATATCTGAGAAAGGAGTTGTACATTGTCTGAAGAAGTGCTGGTATTGCAAAACAGACTGCTGGATTCATATATTCAGGGTCGCAGCGGCTGTTTAATAAAGGACAATACGGACCAGCTTTACACTAAAATGCTTGAAAATCATGCCTTTATGTCCAGGGATGAAGCAGAATACAACTTTGATCATAAGCAGATAATCCCTTATGTGGTTGTTCATCATAAAGATAAATATCTATTATTGCAGAGGACTTCAAATCAGTCTGAAAAGAGACTGCACAATAAATATTCGCTCGGCATAGGCGGCCATATTAATCCTGTGGTGTCCCTGAATTACGAGAACATAATTATCGACAGTATGTACAGGGAATTAAATGAAGAAGTCCAGGTCAATGAGCATGGCACATTGAAGTTCGAAGGTATTATTAATGATGACAGCAACAGCGTAAGTAAAGTTCATCTGGGACTGCTGTACATACTGGAAGTCCTTTCTCCTGAGTTTGAAGTACTGGAAAAAGACAAAATGACTGCTGAATGGGTCAATGAGAATGAACTGAAAGATTATTACGACAAATTTGAGACTTGGTCTCAGATTGTTTTTGATGAGTATATAAATAATAAAAAAGGGGCCAGGGATTCAAGGGTTCAAGGGGTCAAGTGAAAAGCAGGGTACAGTATATGATGCCATGCCAAATTAATTGTTGTGGCGTCAATTTGACCTTTTCTTTTTATCACTCGAACCCTGGAACCCTTGAATCCTCGAACCCTGCCTTTTAAAATGAATCCAAAAGACCGCATAATTCTGGCCCTTGATGTACCAGGATACAATGAAGCTATTGAGACCGTAAGGAAGTTTCAGGAGCATATCGATGTCTTTAAGGTAGGTCTGGAGCTTTTTACATCTGCCGGGCCCAAAATAGTTAAAAATATTCATTTGATGGGGAAAAAGGTGTTTCTTGACCTCAAGTTTCATGACATCCCCAACACCACGTCCAAATCCGCCATTGCTGCGGCACGATTGGGAGTCTTTATGTTTAATGTGCATACCATGGGCGGTTTTGAGATGATGAGGCGGACAGCGGATGATCTGAGAGAATTTTCAATTAAGGAAAATGTTGACAGGCCGAAGCTTATAGGTGTGACAATATTAACAAGCATTGACCAGAATGCCCTGCGTGATGAACTCACAGTGAGTGTTGGAATGACTACTCAGGTAAAGCACCTCGCCGGAATGGCGCAGAGGGCAGGGCTGGACGGGGTTGTTGCTTCACCGGAGGATGCCGAAATGATACGCGGCCATTACGGAAAAGGATTCCTCATCGTGACACCAGGTGTCAGGCCGGACTGGGCTGCAGCGGACGATCAGAAGAGGGTACTTACTCCCAGAAAAGCATTGCAGAGTGGATCAGACTATCTTGTTATAGGCAGGGCAATTACAGCACAGCCGGACCCGGTTAGTGCATTAAAAAGGATTCATGAAGAAATAAAGGATTATGATTAAGTAAAAGACAAATCCTGAATGCCGAATATCCTTCCAGCAAAAAATGATTTTATAGAGAAGGCAGAAGCGGGTATGATTATGCCTGTTTATGCTGAACTGCCATTTATTTCTCCCCAGCACATATATGAAGCAGTCAGGTCTCCTTACAGTTTTTTATTTGAGAGCATAAAGGGGCCTGAAAAGATTGCACGATACTCCTTTATCGGCTCGGAGCCCTTTCTTACTTTTTAGGGAAAAAACGGCAATGTCTAGATCACGCAAAAAAGAGGGACTGTGTTTTCAAAA
>CAYPIT010000222.1:0-2713 GCA_964410825.1 uncultured Nitrospiraceae bacterium | reverse complement strand
ACTTGGGGTCAATCAACAGGGAAATCCCTTTTTTACGCTTCTTGATATAGTCAGGGGTAAACAGTACCGCTTCAGGATCAAACGATTTAAGGTTCGGGTCCTTTATCTCCCACTCTGTCAGCTGATACTGTTTAAGTCTTTCTTCACGTCCTGTATCACAACAACCTTTTGCCATTCAACTCTCCATATAAATTCAAATACGAGAAATTCTTATCTCTGATTATTGCATATTTTATTACTCACTATACTATCAAATTCCCAACTCGTTTCAAGTGGGCTTAATCACGTAGTGATATTTTTTTCATAAATACCATATTTTACTAACAAAACTAACTATAATATCTGAAATATTATCCATTACAATTCGGTTTAACCTGCGGGATCCTTACATTTGATGGCAGTAGCATGTCTAATAAACAGATTATACATGAGTAGCTAATATAATATCTTATTTCAGGCAAAAATAACAAATTTCTGTTAACTTATATGTACATATAAGCAAACAAAAAGAATCCGGACATCGTTTGCTTCAGATCATAAACTAGAACTATCGAATGAATTAATATATAGTTTAAACTTACTCTTGAATGTACAGATGTCAAAAAAACCGCTCTATAAAGAATTATATTAGCCGTAACCGTAATAAATGAAATCACCCTCTACAGAGAAACAAGATCTTATCCTCCGCAAGAACCGGGAATTGTCAGCCATTCTTGAGGTAAGCACAGTTCTCACTGCATCATTTGCGCTTGGTAAAAATCTTCAGTCCGTTATGTCCACACTCGGAAGTCTTCTGGAAATGCAGAGGGGCTGTGTGTTTCTGCTCGACCACTTTTCAGGCGAGCTTAGAATCGTTGCAGCTCACGGCCTTGCAAAGCATAACATAGCCAAGGGGAAGTATCGAATTGGCGAGGGAATTGTTGGCAGGGTGCTCGAAAAAAAGAAACCTATGGTTATACCGAACATTGGAAAGGAGCCTCTGTTTCTGAATAAAACAGGCTCAAGGCCGGCAAAAGAAGGCATTTCATTTCTTTGCGTCCCTATAATGTTTAAGAATGAAGTATTGGGAGTAATAAGTGTTGACAGGATATACTCGGAAAAGCTCGGCAATGTAGATGATGACCTCAGGGTCCTGACAATAGTTGCATCTTCTATCGCCAAGTTTGTCAAACTGTGGGAGAGCTATGCGGAAGTTGAAAAAGAGAAAGAAGACTTAAAAAGGGAGTTGAAGGGCAAATATTCAATAGAGAACATGATAGGTCTTTCAGACAGGATGCAGGAAGTATTTGAATCGGTCTATCGAGTGTCGGCCTCAAAAGCAACTGTATTACTACGCGGGGAAAGCGGTACGGGAAAGGAACTGATCGCAAAGGCCGTGCATTATATGAGCCCCAGAAGCAAAGAGGCTTTTATTAAGTTCAACTGTGCATCAATTCCCGAAGGACTGCTTGAGTCGGAACTGTTCGGACATGAAAAAGGCTCGTTCACCGGGGCTATTTCTTCCAGAAGAGGCAAATTTGAACTTGCACATAAAGGCACAATTTTCCTCGATGAAATAGGGGACCTTCCGCCATCTCTTCAACCCAAGATCCTGAGGGTTATTCAGGAAAGGGAATTTGAAAGGGTTGGCAGCGAGAAAACCATAAAAGTCGATGTAAGAATAGTTGCAGCCACAAGCAGAAATCTGGAAACCCTGGTCTCTCAGCAAAAGTTCCGGGAAGATCTTTATTTCCGGCTTAATGTAATTCCGCTATTCCTTCCGCCCCTGAGAGAAAGAGGTGAGGACATTCCCATTTTGATCGAACACTTCCTGAAAAAATTTAACAAAGAGAACAAGCGTTCCGTAGCACTGGATAGAAATGCTCTTCAGGTCTTCTTAAGTTATCACTGGCCCGGCAATGTCCGGGAGCTGGAAAATACCGTTGAAAGACTGGTTGTAATGTCTGCGTCGGAAAAAATAACTGCGTCAGACCTGCCTGTTTCACTAAGCATCCGGAATGTTAAGAGCACCGGCAAGTCAGCATCGCTGACAGCTAATGTTGAGGAGATCGAAAAAGCAAATATTATTGATGCACTTGAAAAAAGCAGCTGGATTCAGGCCAGGGCAGCCAGACACCTGGGAATCTCTTCCAGACAAATCGGATACAAAATCAGGAAATATGGGATAGAGCCTCCAGACTAGTCTTCGGCAAACTGCCGTTGAAAGGTAGTTCTTCCCGGTCTCTTTTAGCGCATGCATACTGTGATATACCTAATTGAAAGACCTGATCATTTGTCGGAATTGACAAGTTGACTTACAAGCCTGCTTTGATATAATAATTATAGACATGGCGCGTATTCGCTAACCAGTCAGATAATCATGAAAAAAACTAAAATTTTTTCAATAATTCTTTGCTTCTCCATTTTTTATAGCTGCGCTCTCCTGAAAACCACCAGAACTGCACATTTAAAAAGTTATACGATAAATGTTGCCGAGCAATCAACTGTTGGAGTCCCTATGATCACTTCGGGTCATAATACATATGCAACTGCAACAGGCAAACATGAGCTTACGGAAGAACAGGACCGGTGGAAATCCTTTGAGTATGAAACCGGCGATGCATATAAGGAAGAACTTATTTATGAAGGACGCTCGGGGGAGACTATTCACTTCCTGTACAGGCAGTACAAAAAAGTACTATACCACCCTTCTTTTTGCGCGACCCTCCTTATA
>CAYPIT010000221.1:0-2738 GCA_964410825.1 uncultured Nitrospiraceae bacterium | reverse complement strand
CTGAGCTATGACAGTGCAGCGCGAATACGACACTTCTGTACTACGAGGCCCGGCTCGAAGAACTCACCGGGGCCGGCTCCCCCGAGCGGAAGGATGACGACTGATGGCCTATAGCATGCAGACCGACCTAGAGGAGCAGCTGTCGGAGGCCGAGCTGGTCCAACTTACCGATCATGCGGGCACAGGCTCAGACCCAGCGTGTGTCCTACGCCCGGTGACTGCGGATGCAGACGACGCGCACTTCGCACCGATCGCCGACACACTCGAGTCAGCGCGCGACTCGTTGCTGTCGCATGAGCGCCACGCGCCCGACGTCGATGGCGCCCTGTGGGCCGACGCCGAGGAGGTCGCGCTCGGCCTCGATCCGCTGTCGCGCGACTCGGATCCCGGTGGCGGCGACGGCTACACGGACTTGATCGAGCTGCGGCTGCAGGAGCTCGGGCTTGAGTCGCTAGACGACACCGCGACATTGCCTCCCAGCCCGCCCTTTCGGTAGGTCACCCACGCCGAGCTCCCGGTCACCGCCTCGGGCGCCGGCAGGCTCTGCACGACCCCGTTGTTCGTGATTGTCAGCGAGGCGCCGACCTTGATGCTGAGTATCACCTCAACTGTCTCGTTCTTTTTTTATATATCGATGAGCAAGAAATCATTGCTTCTTTTATTGCCTGCTTTTGCTGTATTTTTTCTTTGTTCATGGTTTTTTATGGTCAATAGGCCGGCTGTCTACATAAAAAGAAGAAGAAAGGAAATTGAAAAGGAAGTTTTGTTTGCAGGAAGATTTATTTTAGTTAAGATAGAGTCAGGCCAGCCTTTTTTCAATGCTTTAGAAGATGCTGCTAAGGCACATGGTGTTGCAGGAAAGTATTTCCAGGAAATAGTTGATGATATTACTTTGGGGACGCCAATGGAAGATGCATTGGATACTGCAATTGAATACACACCTTCTGATAAGTTCAGAAGAATATTGTGGCAGATAACTAATTCATTAAAGACAGGAATAGATGTTGCAAGCACTTTGCGTGCTACTTTGCACCAAATTACACAAGAACAGATCATTGAAATCAAGGAATATGGAAGAAAATTAAATGCAATGGCAATGTTTTACATGCTTATAGGGGTTATTGTTCCTGCTTTAGGAATTACAATGTTTATAATTGTCGGAAGCTTTTTGGAACTGCAGATCAGCAAGCCTTATTTATTTGTTGCTTTGATCGTTCTTGCTTTCCTTCAATTCATGTTTATGTCAATGTTTAAATCAATAAGACCAACTGCAGAACTATAAAATGGCAAGATTATTTTTTTTAGAGGAATGGGGAAGAGCATTAATACCTGAGAAGATTCGCCCCCATCTTCGTTCATATTTGCTAAAGGCAGGCATAGGTGAAGTAAACTACAAATTTTTCGGGGCTTTGTTTTACATAAGTCTTGCAATCTCACTCATTTTTTACTTCTACCTGCCTTATTCTTATCTGCGGGATAAATCTGTTAGTTTAATCTATACTTTAATTTACTTAGGTGTTGGTTCATTTATTGTTGTTGCAGCTGTTTTGTTTGCCTTAGCAGGGCTGATAATACTCTGCATTTATTTTTACTTGGATATTAGAATCTATAAAAGAACAAGAGAGATTGAAGAAATATTGCCGGACTTTTTGCAGTTTGTTTCTGGAAACTTAAAAGGAGGAATGTCTTTTGACCGCGCATTATGGGGAGCAATAAAGCCAAGGTTTGGTGTACTGGCTGCAGAGATAGAGATTGTGGCCAAAAAAGTGATGACTGGTGGAGATGTTGACAAGGCTCTGACAGATTTTACAAAACAATATGATTCTCCAATATTAAAAAGAAGTTTTGGATTGATTGTTGAAGGGATGAAAGGCGGAGCAGAGATTGCTGGTTTGATAGATAAGGTAATTGAAAATATTAAGGAAACCCAAACTTTGAAAAAAGAAATGGCTGCTTCTGTAACAACCTATACTATATTTATCACATTTATTGTTATAATTGTTGCCCCTGGTTTATTTGGACTTTCGTTTCAATTATTGAATATTGTAAGTTCTTTTGCTTCTAAATTAGGTGCTGCAGGCGGTGGCGGAGGACAGATGCCTATTCGTTTTGCAGAAGTATCTGTTAATCCAGATGATTTTAAGATGTTTTCTCGTGGTTCTTTAGGTATTATAGCTGTGTTTTCTGCAATGATCATTTCTATTATTAAAAGAGGAGATATTAAGGGTGGAGTAAAGTATATCCCTGTATTCTTGGTTATTTCTCTTATTAACTATGAGATCTTCTATAGGGTATTGTCTAACTTATTTGCCTTTATAGGTTAAGTAGGTAACTTTATATAGACATTTTGTTATTTTTGTTTTATGGCTAAAAAAAGAAAAGGTAAAAATACCAAAACAGTAAAACCAATAAAAAAAGAAACAAAAAGCAAAAAAAAGTTCGACAAAAACCTATTCCTAAAATACAGCTTAAGAAATATAATTATCTTTACAGTTGCAGTAATTATCTACAAAATAATAATCGACTACTTAGCAAATACAACATTTCTTTATCCAGTACAATTACTAGAAACTAATATTGTTTATTATCTGCAAAAATTATTTGGAATTTCGGTTGATAAGTTAGGCATAATGTTAATATACCAAAACTTTAGATTAACAGTAGAAGCAGTTTGCATTGGAGCAAAGCAGGCTTTATTCTTAGTTGTATTATTATTAAGCTATTATCCTGTTTCATTT
>CAYPIT010000220.1:0-2745 GCA_964410825.1 uncultured Nitrospiraceae bacterium | reverse complement strand
CATCAATATTATTTGCAAGTGTAATTATGCGGCTACCCATTTTCCCGGAAGCACCGGAAACTATCATATTAATCATTGTCTATCTCCCTTTTTGAATGTATCTGTGATGATTCATCCTCTGCCTTGCATGCTATCCTGTATTTTTCTGATACCCATTCACCCAGGTCAATCAACTTGCATCGTTGAGAACAGAAAGGTTTATAAAGATTGTTCTGCCATTCTGTCCATTTTTTACATGTAGGGCATTTAATCTTCATATATTATATCTCAACTATTCCGTCAAACACTTTCTCGGCAGGCCCGGTCATGTATACATGGTTATCTTTTGCTGGCCACTGAACCGACAGTTTGCCGCCCGGAAGATGTAAATTCATTTTTCGGTTAGCAAGGCCAAGCAGAACTGATACGACACCTGCGGCGGAAGCGCCTGTTCCGCATGCCAGTGTCTCTCCAGCACCACGTTCCCATACCCGCATTTTAATATTGTTTTTATTAATTATCTGTATAAATTCTACATTTGTCTTTTTTGGAAAGAGCCTATGGTTTTCGATGAGCGGGCCGTATTGGTCAACCGGTATCGAACCTATGTTTTTAACCACAATTACTGCATGCGGGTTGCCCATAGAAAGACAGGTTGTTTTGAATAATTTATTCCTGATTTTCAGAGGGTAATTCATAATCAGTCCGGAATTAGCTCCACTGTGTATCCCCTTAGAAAGGCGGGGCAAGGGGAGCTTAACCTTCCTGCTTATAGACACGGGTATCGACTCAGGGGCAAATATAGGCCTGCCCATGTCAACTTTTACAAGTGCTCCAGATTTTTCCGGATAGATAATGCCTGCCATTGTTTCGATAGACAAGACCCGAGATTTTCTTAAACCGGTTGGTGTTAATCTGCTTTCCCATATATGCTTTGCCACACACCTTATGCCGTTTCCGCACATCTCAACTTCAGAACCGTCAGCATTGAAGATCCTGATTCTGTAGTCTGCCTTTGTGGAATCACAGAGAACCAGTAGCTGGTCTGCCCCGATTCCAAATCTGCGGTCACACAGTTTTTTCGAAAGCCCGGCAAGTCGTCTTGATTTTATAGATCTGTATTCCACAAGAATAAAATCATTGCCGAGACCGTGCATTTTAGTGAAGTAAAGTTTCATGTTTGGCGCCTATTTTAAGAATTCCGGAATCCTTACATTGTGAGCAAGATCTTTATACTGTTCCCGTTCCCTGATAATAAAATATTTATTGCCATTAACCAGAACTTCCGCAGGTCGCGGTCTGCCGTTGTAATTTGAACTCATCGAAAAACCATATCCCCCTGCGCTCATCACAGAAAGAAGGTCATCGCGCAATGGGCGTCCAAGTTTTCTTTCCTTGGCAAGAAAGTCTCCTGATTCGCATATAGGCCCGACTACATCAACCTGTACCTTCTTTCTTGAATTATTTTTCACAGGCAGGATCTGATGATACGCTCCATAGAGGCTCGGTCTTACCAGGTCATTCATCCCCGCGTCAACAATTACAAATTTCTTGAAAAAGGTTTTTTTCAGATACAATACTTTTGTAACCAGTATCCCGGCATTTCCTGCTATTGATCGTCCGGGCTCGATGATCAGTGTGAAGTCATATCCCCTGATAAGGGGCTTCAATGCTTTTGCCAGGTCACTTGGATATGGCGTAACTTCTCCGTTGTACGTAATGCCGAGCCCTCCTCCGATATCAAGGTATTTAATTTCGATGCCATGTGATTTAAGTTTATTTGCGAGGATAAGAACCTTTTTGAGAGCGTCCACGAACGGGGATATACGGGTTATCTGAGACCCTATATGGCAATGAATCCCGAGTATGGTGATATTTGCCAGACTGTTGGCCATTTTGTAATTATCAACAGCTTCCTCGATAGGGATGCCGAACTTGTGCTTTTTTAATCCTGTAGATATGTAAGGATGCGTGGAGGCCCTGATATTTGGGTTAACCCTTAATGCAATGGGAGCTTTTATACCCATCTCTCCGGCAATTCTGTCTATAGCCAGGAGTTCATCGGAAGATTCTATGTTAAACATAAGAATACCCGATTTTAATGAATATCTTATTTCATCCGAAGTTTTGCCCACACCGGCATAAACGATTTTACTGGCAGGAATGCCGGATTTCCGCGCAAGGTAGAGTTCCCCGCCTGATACCACATCAGCGCCGCACCCGTTTTTTGCCAGCACACGCAGGATCGCATTGTTAGGATTTGCCTTGAGAGCAAAACATATTAAGTGAGGATAGCCATCGAAAGCATCCTCAAAAGCCTTGTAGTGCTTTACAAGCGTTTTATAACTGTAAATATAAAGAGGGGTTCCCACTTCATTCACAATTTTTCTAATGGGAATGCCTTCGGCATGCAACTCTGATTTTTTATATTTAAAATAGTGCATTGATCTCCCTGATTATTGAAAGATATTTATTATACAAAATTATAATTTAAAATAGTTTGTCACATGATTTAGCCCACAGTATTCATAAATATCTTGAGTCAAAGCAGGTATTAAAAAAAAAACGTTTTGAATACAGCAATATATATTTATATGAAACACATCTGTATAACATATTAATATACACAGTGTATCAGGAACCAGATCGGTAAAAGCCGCTCCCAAAACGTTTTTTTTTAATACCTGCTTTGCCGGGTGAATAATATGGGTAAGTCCAAGGCATTAGGTATTAATGTATAATTAATATCTTATGGAAATTATAAAA